>CAUUVZ010000035.1:0-25263 GCA_963548875.1 uncultured Treponema sp.
AAAATATAAGCTTTGAGTTTATAAAACTCGAAATTAAGGATACTAAGTAATTAGGATTTATGAGAGCACGGAAGTCAATGCTTTGAAAATTGATTTCCGTGGTTGATTGGTATGTAAACTTGAGATTGACTGAAAATAAGTTTATGATTTATTCGAATCGTATTTTAGGAGTGTTAAAATGTCATCATTATATGGAGAGTTTCTTGTCGAAAATAGAGACTTTAAAGATTATTCGGATTTAAAAAAGAATTGCCGGCTCAAAGCTCCGGAAAATTTCAATTTTTCTTACGACATAATAGATCGTTATGCAAAGGAATGCCCCGAAAAGCGCGCACTTGTTTGGTGCGATGACAACGGCTGTGAAAAAACTTTTACGTTTGCAGATATTTCAGTCGAATCAAAACGGGCTGCATATTTTCTTTCCGCAGCCGGCATAAAAAAAGGCGATGCCGTCATGCTGATTTTAAGACGGCGTTACGAATTCTGGATTTTGATGCCCGCCTTGCACAGAATAGGTGCAATCGTCGTTCCTGCAACAGACCAGCTGCTTCAAAAAGATATTGAATACCGCACAAATGCTGCGGAAATAAAGATGATTATCTCGTATGAAAATCCGCTTATCCAATCTGAAATTGAAAAAGCCATGCCGGCTTCAAAAACGGTAAAAACACTTGTAACAGTCGGTTCCGAGCGCAAAGGCTGGGTAAACTTTCACACAGAATATGAAAAATGCACAGCGGAATTTCCACGTCCCGTAGGAGAAGCGGCAACAAACAACGAAGATCCCATGCTGATGTATTTTACATCCGGCACTTCCGGCTATCCGAAAATGGTACTTCACAATTTTGTATACCCGATAGGGCATATAATTACCGCAAAATATTGGCACGGAGTTGTTGATGACGGTCTTCATCTTACGGTTGCAGAAACAGGCTGGGCAAAAGCGACATGGGGAAAACTATACGGACAATGGATATGCGGGACTGCAATATTCGTTTACGACATGACGAGTTTTAAACCGGATAAAATGCTTCAAAAGATTTCGCAGTACGGCGTTACTACATTCTGCGCACCGCCTACGGTTTACCGATACCTGATTAGACAAGACCTTTCTAAATACGATTTATCTTCCGTTGTAAGATGCACAACTGCCGGCGAAGCCCTGAACGGAGAAGTTTATAATAAATTTCATCAGTTCACCGGACAGAAGATTTTTGAAGGCTACGGACAAAGCGAATCTGCAATTATTGCGGGAAATTTCTTAAACGAACCGGTAAAGCCCGGCTCTATGGGAAAAGCATCGCCCGCCTATGAAGTGGAAATCGTAGATCCTAACGGCAAACCGGTTGCCACAGGCGAAGTCGGAGAACTTGTCATTCATGTAGACAGGGAATATTCATTCGGACTTTTAACCGGTTATTACAGAGATGTCGCGCTTACGGCGGATGCTTTTGACGGCGGAGTGTATCACACCGGCGATACCGTTTATCAGGATGAAGACAATTATATCTGGTTTGTAGGCAGAAAGGACGACATTATTAAATCTTCCGGCTACAGAATAAGTCCTTTTGAGGTCGAATCCGTATTGCAGCAGCACCCGTCGGTCATGGAATGCGCCGTTACGGGAGTGGAAGACGCAAAGCGCGGGCAGGCAGTAAAAGCTACAATCGTACTTTCACCGGGTTTTGAGGCAAGTCATGAACTGGAAATAGAGCTCTTCGATTTTGTAAAACACGAAACCGCTTTGTATAAATGCCCGCGCATAATAGAATTTGTAAAAGAACTTCCGAAAACCATAAGCGGAAAAATACGCCGCGTGGAAATTCGCGAAAAAGATAAAGGCAAAGACCCGGAAAAAGTAAAACAGGACTTCTGATTCCGTTTTAAGAATTGCAGGATTTTCCCCGTTTGCACCATTGCCGGTAAAATTTGAACGGATATATCCCGAACACAAAAGACCGCCGTATTTATGCAAAAACGCATAAAACGGCGGTCTTTTGTGTTATAAAATTAAATCGAGGGAAGAGCTGGATAGCAATGTCTGCTTATATAAAGCTCTATCTTGCAAGAAACTTGACCGGCGGCAGGAAAAACGGGGTTAACGGGCTTTCGTTTTCCTACTGCGCCTGCAGTTTTGCCGGATTACAAATTCTCGTGCCGCCGGTAAATCCAGTAAGTTTTCCGACTCCCATTCTCTACCGTCGGCACTACACATGCAATAAGAAAAATCCAATACTTATTCCAAAGCCTAATAATACTTCCGATAGTCTTATATCTTTGCAAATACAAATAATGCAATTCAATATATTAACAACAAATACAGTTCCTAAAATGAGTTTTGCGCTCTTTCCAAATAAATTAATTATTTTTTCATATTTGCTTTATGCCGGACAAGTGACCTATCCGTCTGACATTCGCTTAACTTGCATTGCATAGCAATATCAGGTTGAACCAGATGTTATACGAGTATATCTTCATTCGTTGATATTTTGAAACCAATATTTCTTGTACGCTCAATTAGATCGGAATGAAACAAGTACATATCAGATTCCCAGTCAACTTCATAGCTAACAACAACTTCCTTTAAATTTATTTTTTTCTTCAGCCTGTGAAGTGTATTTTTAAGTTCACCAATTTCAGTGCTATAATTTTTACTATAATTTGATGGTAGTAAATGCCATATTAAGGCATTTTGAATAAACCGAGCTTCTGTTCTCTTATTAATATAATCAAGAAGTCCATTACTGGCAATGTAATTAATAGGTGTATCATTAATACTAATAAAATTAACTTGGAAAAGATTGTAGTATATAAAAATATCATTTCCAAAGTTCTTATAGTTATATATTGCTCTCATCATACCTAAATGTGCTTTATCAAAGGGGCGGTCGAGTGGAAAATCAGTTTCTCCAACATAAACAACTTTAGATGAATTACCTAAATCAATCTTCAAGTTATATGCCACATCATATATATACTGATGAATAACGTCTTCACCAAACTGAAATACAATCTTGTTTTCAGTCACAACTATTTCATCAGGATATCGATCTTTTGCGAACAACTGATAGATTCTCGCAAAAGGTATTTTAATAACTCTTTCGAGTTTTTTTTCATCCTTGAATAACGCTACTGTAAAATACTTTTTGTTACACTGCTTTGGAATGAACCTAATTTTTTTTCGTACACAAATAAAATAAATCATTTCCCGATCAGAATAGTTTGTATATTTTAATTCTATATCGCTTAAAACTTTTTTAATATTTTTATTATAGAATTCATCATTAAATATCAAATCAAAACTGATTGGTTTGGTTTCAAGCAATCTGATATTGATAGCGTTTTCTTTTTCAGAAATAAGTCTATCAAAAATTCCATAGAATGAACCTCGTAAATTATTCATTTTCTCCCTCCGAAAGCCCCCATAACAGAGTTTTAAGTTGCAAAGCAGTTCAACCTATTTGCCGGCGTTGAAAAGTGTATTATGTGTTCACTCAATTCGCCAAACTATTGTAATAGTCTTTTTTAGTACTGTATCTTCCGGCTCCATATCCGGTAAGCTTCCAATAGCTGTTTCCTGACCACATACACTCGAAGGGAAATCATATTTTAAAATGTCGTCTATACGGATTTCCGAGAATGAATAATCAATTCTTTCAATTTGCTTTAATTTTACACCGATTGTTTCAGTAATTAAAACAGCTTTTTCTCTTGCATCTTCTACAGCTATCTTAATAAGTTCATTTTCATATTTAGTTGGATTATGGCAATAGAATGAAATATTAAATTCCGCATCCTTTACTTCTGTCCATATGTTAGCAAGAATGGAGTTTATTTTTTTATTGTCGATAGGGAATGATAAGCTCAAAGTTTCTCTTGCTCTATATCCAACAAAATAATACGCGTCTTTTTTCTTATCATATTTACTATCTTTTTCTATATTAAAATCGGAAGTTTTTAAATCACCTTTTGAAAAACCATTTCGCTGAATAACTTCTACAATTTTGCTAATCTGCTCCGACAGCATTAATAAAGTTTTCTCATATAATAAATCCCGTTTATCAATATCAAATTGAATTCTTACGTAATCCGTTTCCACTGTAAGACTGGAAGTTCCTGTTATAACAATTGTTCTATCACTCATTTTTATTCCCTCAAACAAATCAGATATGATGTTCGGCAATATACCGCAATTGTCGGGCATTTGTATACCGTAAGCAAGTTTTCAGCACGGAAATAAAGTTTTGTCTAATAACGGTTAATAAATCGTATAGGTTCATAAGAGCTAGAAACATGATGCCATTCATAAGACCTTTCCAATTACACTTCGCACTCAACAAATAGTCGATCTTTCCTCAACTATTGTGCCACGGCAATCTTTATTCGGCAATTCAATGCGTCCTGTAAACACCATACGGCCGGAATTTTCAGACTCTTTTATCAATTTTGATACCGTAGGTATCTCGTTACTCTTTGATTCTACCATCTTTTGAGAAGGAGTCAGTCCACACCTTATTTGTACACAGATAATGTACAAGGACTGTCGTATTTTTCTTATAGATTAAACACTATGTTGATGTCTTTATTATTACCGTAAGGTTACGGCGATGATTTCATTCTTGATTATATTGTCTGATACATAAAAATGCAGCCTTTGTCATATTTCGGCTTTACGTGTGAATGACCAAACTTTTCTTTTTTCACTGTTAAGACGATGAAAACCGAACTTTTCATAATGGGTAATAAGTTTTGCTTCCGGTAAAGCATAAATATACAACGCTTTTATTCCAACCAGTGATTTCATAAAATCCACATAAGGTAGTATAAATTCCAAAAAGACTGTTTTGCCTATTTCAAGGACTTCAAGATGATTTTTTCTATAATTTTCATTCACAGCAAAATGTGCAAGTTCTATTGCAAGAATCGCATAGAAGAAATCTTCGCTTGCAGATATTGTGAATAGTCCTGAACGCAATGAAAAATACGCCGCAAGTTCTTTGCTACGTTTGTCCTTTATAAGATATGTGCGTGCCAAACTGTTCTCTTCGTCAATTACTGAATTGTTTTTAAGATACTTTTCAAGACCTTCTCCGGTCTTTTCTTTTACGGAAAATGTTTTTATCAAATTAATATTTTCATCGGCATCCAATAAATGCTGATAGGTGAAATTTCCGTTTCAAGCAGAAGAAATGTCATTTTTTATCTCCACGTTTTTTGTCTTCTGCAGCCCATTCGGAGAGACGCTTCTTTTCGTATTTTTTTACATCGCGTCTAAGTTTCTCTCTATCAACTTTCGGAGAATTTAAAATTTCAAGCAAAACTTTTTTCCCCGGCGAATCGGGAATATCATCTATTGTAAAATATCTTTGATTTGCCGTTGTAATAGAAAACCTCCCATAAAATCATAAACCTTCATACTTCGAATATCGGTCAATTCACACTTCCAAAACGATTTTACCGTTTATTTTACCGCTGTCACACAGTTCACACGCTTTTGCAATATCGCGAAAAGCAAATACCTTCCCGATAAGCGGCTTTAAATCGTGTTCGGATAAAAAATCGAAAATAGAATCCATATCGCCTTGTTCGGGGAAATTGCTGTGAAAACCGGTAAGATAAACACTTGCAGGTATTTCTTTTATCGGGTTAAAATTTTCCAGCGCAAAAACGCCACCCAGAACTCCGGTATTACATACAATGCCGCCAGATTTCATACACAAGAGTGTATCATGCAAGGTCTTACAACCTATCAGTTCCAGGGCTTTGGTAAAACTTGCTTCATGTTCTTCGTATAAATCTCCATTATCCAAAATACATTCATCGACACCGGCATTTTCAAGCAATTCCAATTTACTTTCACGGTGTGTAGTTGCAGCAACTCTACAGCCGAGTGCTTTCGCAATTTGAATAGAGGCATACCCTAGCGCACAAGTTCCTCCGCGAATTAAAAGCGTATCGTCTTTTTGCAAACATAAGCATTTAAACAGAGACCCCCACGCAGTAAAATAGGTTTCCGGAACCGCAGCGATATCCGTCCACGACATATCGGACTGTATTGAAAACACATGGTGAGCCGGAAGCAGAGCATATTCGGCATAACTGCCGTTAAAACTTCGCCCCATGCCGCCCATAAGTGCAACGACTTTTTCTCCGACTTCAAAATGAGAATCGGAAGCATCGACAATTTCACCTGCACATTCGATACCCGGAATTACGGGCTTTTGTATATAATCGTTTTCAATTTCAAATTGCCGTAAAATTTGCTCCGAGTGATTAAGTCCTAACGCTCGAATCTTCACCAACACCCATCCGCTCTTTACATTGGGAATCGGCACATCCGTTAAGACGATATCTTGTGCCGCAGTAGGTTTTGTAAGTACAACAGCTTTCATAGTGTTCATATAACTCTCCCTTATTAACCGGTATAATATTAAAAGTTTTTCCTAACCGATTTCTTTCCAACATTGTGGGTCGGCGGCATAAAAATCACCGCCAAAGCTTCCGCTTGCAACGGCTGGACAACCGCGACAATACGGAAGAAGTTCGCATTTCGAGCACTTTTTGAATTTTTCGTACTCTCGATACGATTCCATTTTTATTCCCGTCCATACATCTTTAAGGCGGTCAACACAGGCATTCCCGACACGACTGTTTGCAACACGGCGGCAAGCATAAATATCGCCGGTCGGCAAAATAGTTATGTGGCAGTTCCCGCAATTACAGCCTCCGTAAATAATCAATTCATTGCGATTGGATGAAGTAAACGTATCGCTTCCTGTATCCGATTTGCCGTTATTCAAAGAATTTTTATAAGGCAGTGTAAATCGTCCGTGTTCATAGTCAAAAAGCGTCCAAAGATGATCTTTTCTATTAAAATACGTTTTACAACCTTTGTTTTCATAGGAAGTATAGATTACATCGATCCGTTCAAGAAAATCACGGTAGCGTTCGGGCTTAATATACCAATCGCTTTCTTCGTTACCTTTTACGCCGCTTGTAGGAACATAGCGGGCAAACGCATACACTTGAGCTTCGGCATCGACAACCGCATCGATTACGGCAGGAATTTCATCGATATTCGTGCCGCTTACGGTACTCATAATTACGCTTGTTATTTCCGCTTCGTTAATAATTTTGATTTTTTCGAGCGTGGTTTTAAAACTGCCGTTTTTTCTGAACCAATCATGCGTTTTCTCCGTACCGTCGATACTCATCTGGTATTTATCGCAACCGTAGTCTCGCATTTTTTTACAAACGGAATCAGTAAGATGGAACGGATTTCCCATGATCGTAAACGGAATGCCGTAATTTTTCATAAGCGACAACAAATCCCGAAAATGCGGATGAAGAATCGGATCTCCGCCGGTTATATAAAAATAGGGAAGACGATCAAATGTTCGACAGAATTCCAACACATTAAAAAAAACATACTCCATCCGCTCTCGGTTCATTGAAATTAAAGCGGGATGCCCTTCTGCAAATATATAACAATGTTTACAGCGTTGGTCGCATTCGTCGGTGATATGCCATTGAAAGGCAAAATACCGGTTTGCCATATCGATAAAAACGGACGGCAATACAAAAATCTGCCGGCCGTTATAATCAGCTAATGCTTACTTGCCGTTAGCACCGCATGCTGCGGGTTTCTTCTCCGGTTTTCCTGTGCATCCGCACGCCGTACCGCAAGCAGTTCCTTTGTCGGGGCTTGCTTTTACTTCATTCCAATCGGCAAGATTTGAAAGAGCCATAAAATCCTCCGTATAAATCAATATATAGCAATACTATAAACCGATTAGTTCCGTAAAACAAGAACGCACTTTTTTGTAACCGCCTATTTTTTTACCTGAGTTTTATAATAATTCCCCCAAGTCTGCATTTCGATAAGAATAGGACGTAATGTTTCTCCCAAAGACGAAAGCGAATATTCAACGACTTTCGGAGGCTCAATTTCAATTTCGCGGCGGATAATAATACCGTCATCTTCCATGGAACGCAGACTTTCCGTTAAAACTTTTTGACTGATGCCGTCAAGATTGTTTTTAAGCTCATTAAACCGCCAAGGTCTGACAAGCAGATTCCTAATGATGAATAATTTCCATTTACTGCCCAGCACCAGCACCGTTACGGCAACAGGACAATCGGGCAAATCTTCTTTCTTTTTCATGTTTTAAATATCGGCATCTTCAGCATTCCATCCTACAACCGTTTCACCGGCTGTTTATTAATTATATCGGCCCCTGCGTAAATCAATGCGGCGTATGGAAAAATCGGGAGGATAGCACTATACTTGCGGCATGAATGAAACTCACATCATGCAAAAATTACGGGAGCAGGCGGATAAAGACGGTGCGCTGTGCGTCGGTCTGGATACTTCTCCGTCTTACATTCCCGAATATATCATTAAAACTATCGGTTCTCAGACGGAAGCTGTGTTGACTTACAATCTGGAAATTATCCGCAGAATTGCTTCGTCTAAATCTGCTTGCTGCTGTAAGATTCAAATCGCCTATTACGAAGCTATGGGGCTTGAAGGGCTTAAAATCTACAGCCAAACGCTGAAAGCGGTAAAAGAAGCGGGGCTTATCGCGATTTCCGACATCAAGCGCGGTGATATTGCAGATACGGCGGCGGCATACGCAAAGGCGCATTTTTCGGGGGATTTTGAGACTGATATAATAACCGTCAATCCTTACATGGGATTCGATACATTGCAGCCGTTTTATGAATATTCAATGCCTCAAAAAGGCGGAAAAGGAATATTTGTGCTTTTGCGCACATCGAATCCGGGTATGAAAGATATAGAGCAGCAGGAATTAAAATCCGGCGGCAGAGTTTTGGATAAGACCGCAAATGCTCTTAATTTGATTGCGGAACGCTTTTCACAAATCTATCCGAATGCTGAATGTTCGCCGGTCGGTGCGGTTGTAGGCTGTACGGAAGAAAGCGATGCAAAACTTTTGCGCGAAGCCTGCCCTAATATTTTCTTTTTAATTCCGGGATACGGAGCGCAAGGAGGAAGTGCGCGCATTGCAGGAACGCTGCTTGCAAAAGCGGGAGGAGTTGTAAATTCTTCTCGCGGAATATTATGCGCATGGCAAAAAGACAATGACCTTCGTGAAAAACGTGAAGCAGGCTGTCTTTGTATGAGCGATATTGCGGATTCGGCGGCAAAAGCGGCTCTTATTGCAAAAGAAGATTTGTCTAACGCGCAAAATATTATTCAACAAAATTAACGGAGCTGATTATGGATGACATAAAGGACTGTAGAGGGATTCCTTACCCTGTATACACAGCGGGAAGAGTGTGCGGCTGTGCCGCCGTCTTGGGTGCAAAACCTGAAAAGTCCGTCTTTTTATTAAAACTTTTTATAAAGCAGGATAAATCTCAAGTTCCTTTGCCGGGTCAATTTTATATGCTTCGTTCAATGAAATCAAAACTGCTTTTAGGAAGACCGATAAGCGTATTTCATGCAGAAGAAAAACTTGACGGAGCGGAAATTCAGTTTTTGATATTAAAGAAAGGCAAAGGAACTTCGGAATTATGCTCACTCAGTCAAGATGATGAAGTGCAGATTTTGGGGCCGCTTGGAAACACTTTTCCAAAGCCTAAAGAGGGAGCAAAAGTTTGTATAATTGGCGGCGGCATAGGAGTTGCCCCTGTCGCAGGTTTTGCAGAAAGTCTTACCGCCGGCTCTTACGATTTTTATGCAAGTTTTAAAAGCGGCTGCTATGGACTTGAAAATATAAAACCTGCAAAACTTGTTATAACTACGGATGACGGCAGCGTCGGCATAAAAGGGATGTTACCTGCCGCCTTAAATGTAGCAGCACTAAAATCTGCCGGATATTCTTCGATATATGCCTGCGGGCCTGCTCCTATGCTTTCATACGTAAAACAAATTGCAGAAGAAGCTGGAATTGAATGCCGGCTCAGCATGGAAGCGCACATGGCTTGCGGAATGGGTGTTTGTCTTGGCTGCACAATTCCAACTACGGAAGGAAACAAACGCTGCTGCAAGGATGGCCCCGTATTCGACAGCCGGAAAATAATTTTTAAGCAGCCTGAACGACTTCCCTTCGGAAAACCTCTTTCTGAAGAACCTGATCTTTCTTTTACGTTCTGCGGAATAAAATTCTCCAATCCTTTAATAGGTTCGTCAGGCACATTCGGATTCGGTACGGAGTATATGCCGGTTTTCGATGTGAACAAACTTGGCGGAATTGTATCTAAAGGACTTACGCTTGAAGCCCGTGAGGGAAATCCCGGAATCCGCTTATGGGAGACGCCGAGCGGTCTAATGAATTCAATAGGTTTGCAGAATCCGGGAATACCGCATTTTATCGAATACGAACTTCCGGAAATGCTTAAATTAAAACCGGTGATAATTGCGAATCTTTCCGGCTCAACTGTGGAAAGTTATATTGAAGGTGCAGAACTGCTCGATAAAACGGATGTTCCTATAATTGAATTGAATATTTCATGTCCGAATGTCGCTTCCGGAGGAGCCGCATTGGGAATGTTCTGCGCTTCGGCGGAAAGTGCCGTTTCCGCAGTCAGAGCGGTTACAAAAAAGCCTCTTATCGTAAAACTTACTCCCCAGTCACCGGAACTTATTAAAGTTGCTTTGGGCTGCATAAAATCCGGCGCAGACGGAATAAGTTTGTGCAATTCGTTTCAAGGTGTTGCAATAGATATTGAAATCGGCAGACCTGTTTTTGACAGAGTAAAAGCCGGATTCGGAGGCCCTGCGGTGCGTCCTATTGCAATGCGGCTTGTTTATGAGCTTTCGGAAGAAATAAATAAACTTCCCACCTCTGAGCGTGTTCCGATTTTTGCAATCGGCGGAATTGAAAGCTGGAGAGATGCTGTAGAATTTATTATGGCAGGTGCCTCCGCTGTTGAAGTCGGAACCAATACTTTTGCAAATCCGTTTACGATGATTGAATGTATTGACGGCTTACGTTCTTTTATGAAAAGAAAAGGTTATAAAAAAATCGAAGAGTTCAGAGGGATTGTGCATAACAGCATCCGTCAAAATTAAGGATTCGGAATTACAGCTTGAATTGAACTGACATTGCGGCTGTGTTATAATAGCCCAATTCCGAAACTGAAGTTTCCGAACAGGTTTAATGCCGCGACTTTAAAAATTATGAGGCTTTTATGTACAAGAGCGTTGATCCGAAAACCGATTTTCCTAAACAGGAAGAAGAGGTTTTGGCATTTTGGGAAAAGAACGATACTTTTAAAAAATCTATAGCGCAAAGAGAAAACGCGCAAGAATTCGTATTTTATGACGGTCCGCCGTTCGCTACGGGACTTCCGCATTTCGGACATTTTATTCCTTCCACGATAAAAGATATTATTCCGCGCTATCAGACTATGAAAGGAAAAAAAGTTGAACGCCGATTCGGCTGGGATTGTCATGGTCTTCCCGTAGAAAATCTTATTGAAAAAGAGCTGGGAATAAACTCCAAGCACGAAATAGAATCTTACGGAGTTGCGCAATTCAACGATAAATGCCGCGCTTCCGTACTAAAATATACCGGCGAATGGCGTAAGACTATTACAAGGATGGGACGCTGGGTAGATTTTGATAACGATTATAAAACCATGAACGCTGATTTTATGGAATCTATCTGGTGGGTTGCAAAATCTTTATGGGATAAGGGAAGAATTTACGAAGGCAAGTATATTCTGCCTTATTGTCCGCGCTGTTCAACGGTTCTTTCTACACATGAACTTGCTCAAGGATATAAAGAAAAGCAAGATCCGGCAATTACAGTCAGATTTAAAATTGTAAGCGAGCCGAAAACCTTTGCAGATAAAGATATGACGAACAGCAAGACATTTTTCCTTGCATGGACTACAACGCCGTGGACGCTTCCTTCAAACTTGGGTCTTACAATGGGACAGGAGATTGATTATGTAAAGATTCTTGATAAGCCAAGCGGCGATTTTTATATTCTTGCAGAGAGCAGACTTTCTGCATATTACAAAAACCAAGACGATTATGAAATCATCTACAAGCGAAAAGGCTCGGATTTTAATGGAATAAAATACGAACCGCTTTTCCCGTATTTTGCTTCGCTTGCCGTAAAAAACGACGGTTCCGACGGGGCTTTCCGTGTATTTAATGCGGATTTCGTTTCTACTGAAGACGGAACGGGAATTGTTCATACGGCTCCGGCATTCGGTGAAGACGACTGGAACGTATTTAAGGATACGGGAATTGCTTATATAGAGCCGATTGATGCTGAATGCCGTTTTACAAAAGAAGTTTCCGATTACGAAGGCCGCTTTGTAAAAGATTGCGATAAAGACATAATGGATCGACTTAAAAAAGAAGGAAAACTTGTAAAACGGGATGTTGTAGTCCACCAATATCCGCATTGCTGGCGGTGCGGCTCTCCGCTCATTTATCGTGGAATAGGTTCATGGTTTGTAAAAGTCGCATCCGAGCACGAAAATCTTTTGCGCGTGAACAGCCGCATAAAATGGCAGCCCGCGCATATAAAAGACGGAAGATTCGGAAAATGG
The DNA here is from genome assembly GCA_963548875.1 of uncultured Treponema sp. Classification (GTDB taxonomy): domain Bacteria; phylum Spirochaetota; class Spirochaetia; order Treponematales; family Treponemataceae; genus Treponema_D. The sequence continues at coordinate 12,538 of CAUUVZ010000035.1, forward strand.
CTTTCCGGTGCGCGCGATTGGGCTATAAGCCGCAACCGCTATTGGGGAACTCCTATTCCTATTTGGAAATGCGATGATTGCAAAAATGCCGTATGTGTAGGTTCCCGCGAAGAATTAAAAAAATATTCCGGCGTAGATACTGAGGACTTGCACAAGCATTTTGTAGATAAAATTACTTTTAAGTGCGAAAAATGCGGCGGCATAATGCACAGAATACCTGAAGTATTCGACTGCTGGTTTGAATCCGGATCCATGCCCTACGCGCAGCAGCATTATCCTTTTGAAAATAAAAAATACTTTGAAAATCACTTTCCTGCCGATTTTATTTCCGAAGGACTTGACCAGACGCGCGGCTGGTTTTACACGCTCACGGTTCTTGCCTCTGCTCTGTTCGATGCACCGGCTTTTAAGAATTGTATTGTAAACGGAATCGTTCTTGCCGAAGACGGACGTAAAATGTCAAAAAGTCTCCGCAATTATACCGACCCTGTTGAAGCAATAAATAAATTCAGCGCAGATGCGATAAGGCTTTTTCTTATGCATTCTGCTGTTGTCCGCGCAGACGAGATTCGTTACAGCGATGACGGAGTCCGTGAAGTTATAAAAAGCATAATTTTACCTTTGTGGAACAGCTACAGCTTCTTTGTGCAGTATGCGAATATCGACGGTGTTGTCTGTACCGGACATGAATTCGATGAAAAACTTCCTGATAATCCGCTTGACCGCTGGATTTTATCGGTTGCACAAAATATGGTAAAAAATGTTACCGAAGCTCTTGATAATTACGATTTGAGTGCGGCTATTGATCCGATGCTTGCGTTTATCGACCAGATAAACAATTGGTATATCCGCCGCAACCGCCGCCGTTTTTGGAAGAGCGGCAACGATAACGATAAGCTCGAAGCCTACGGCGCACTGTATTCCGCGCTTAAAACGCTTATGCTTGTGGCGGCTCCTTTAATTCCGTTCCTTACAGAGGCGATTTGGCAAAATCTGCGTACCGATGAAGATAAAGAATCCGTTCACCTCATGGATTATCCGGTTTACAACGAACGCTTCCGCGACGAAAAACTTGAATTCAAAATGGCGGCGGTACAAAAAGCCGTTTCTATGGGACGGAGCCTCCGCAATCAATTCAATCTTAAAAACCGACAACCGCTTGCAAGTATTGCTCTTGTAACGCGCGATCCGGCGGAAAAGTCCGTCCTTGAAAGCATGATTGACACAATCCGCGAAGAGTTGAACGTAAAAAAAGTTATTTTCCATGAAAAAGAAGCGGAACTTGTTGAATACAGCGCAAAGGCGAATTTCCGTGTTCTTGGAAAACAGCTTGGAGCAAAGATGAAACTTGCTGCCGCCGGTATTGCAAAACTTGCGGAAAAGCAGATTGCAGAAATTATTGACGGAAAAAAAATTGCAATCGATGTAGGCGGTGAAAGTGTTCAGCTTGATTCCGAAAATGTTATCGTAGAGCGTACCGAAAAAGAAGACTTGAAGGTTGTCAACGAGGGGACTTTAACAGTCGGTCTTGATACGAAAATCACGGATTCTCTTAAAAAAGAAGGATATGCACGGGATTTGGTGCGGGGAATTCAAAACTTGCGGAAATCCAGCGGATTTGAAGTTACAGATAGAATCAAATTGTATGTTTCCGGCGAGTCCGATTTAAAAGACGCATTTGAAGAGTTTAAAGATTTTATATCAAATGAAACGCTTGCTTCCGCGTCAGAGTGGAAAGAAGACTTGAAAGACGGCGTTACGGTTGAAGCCGACGATAAAAACTGGAGCATTTCTGTTGAAAAAATATAGTTGTTTGTTTCTGCCGGTGATTCTTATTGCGGCTTTGTTTTTAGGCTGTAAAACGCTCCCGAGTGCAACTGTTCAAAAAGAAGTTGATGCACTGAAGCTGCTTGACGGGAATAGTGCCTTTTATATCAAAATTCCCACCGCTGTTGACCGCGATTTGGTTTCCAGAATGGTTTTAAGCAGCGTAAAAGAAATTTCTGAAAATGAAGCCGGACAAATTGCAGACAGAGTGAATACGGTTTATGCAGGATTGACCAGAAAATTCTCCAAGTCGGAAATACAAATTTCCGCTTCCTGCGATGTGCCGGAGATATTTTTGCCGCGCATTTTTTCCGTAAAAAACGGCTGGAAGCTGCGTAAATTGTCTTTTTCGGAAAAAATGCCTGCAAATGTCTACACCGTATACAATAACGGCTCGCTCGACGTGTCTTTCCCGTCAAAAAAGATTGCCTGCATAGGGCGCAGCGTTGAACAAATGCTTGCCCGATACGATTCTATTCTTTCGGGAGATGACGATTCGTCTGCAGAAAATATTACCGCCGGCGAAAACAATTCTCATCTGCTCGACTCTTCGATATATGACTGGCTTTCTTGCGGTGAGAACGAAATACGTTTTTCCGCAGTTGCGCCGCAATCGTTTCTGACCGTACTGACCGGTGCCAATTTGAATTTTAAGTTGGTTTACGTGCGGGGAAAAATGGTAAACGATCCGAAAAACGATTCCCAATATCTCATGGATTTGGAATTCGAGTTCGTCGACAAAAAATTTGTTCCCGCAGCTAAAGGTGCGCTGTCGCTCGTATTCGGTCTTACGGATTCAAATGTCATTTTGGAAACGCCTACGCATTTGACTGTTACGCATATTAAGATTGAAAAAAATGCTTTATACAAGATTTTAGTTTTATAAATTGAGGTTCGGATATGAAAGATGAAAAAATAATTTTAAAAGCGGAAGATTTGGACGGTTATCTTTCAAGACAGGATCAGCTTGATCTGGCGCGTCTTGATACGATGTACAAGGAAACACTCAATTCATTTGAGCCGGTGGACAAACAGAAGATAATAGAAAACTTTGACAAAATGGGGCACGCAATGCAGGAAATCTGCGCATCGCACCCGCAAATCAGAGTATTCAGCTTTGTTACGGAAGAAGGTGCGCACGCGGAAGCAAGCCGCGTTATTGCAAAACTCCGCGATATAAACACGCCTCATGAAGAATTTATTTATTACAGTCAGCGGGCTTACGAAATGCTTTTCAGAATGGCGTTTACCGACGAACATTCCGACAAAAAGAATCACATCGTTGTAAAAACGCCGGTTACAAATCCCGTTCAAAATTATGCGGTTCATAAAATTCCCGACATCGACCATAAAATCGAAAATTCCGTTATGTGCGTAATGTTGCGCGGAGCTTTATTGCCGAGCATGATTATGTCTAAAGAGATTGAAGAATATTCGTCGCACGGATATATCACGCCGTTTGCTCTGTTTAAAATAAGCCGCAACGACAAAAAGAAAGAAAACGACATGGAATACATTTTGAACCTGAAAAACTCTTTTTTCGATCTTGAACAGCTTGACGGAAAAGATTTGATTTTTGCAGACCCGATGAATGCGACGGGCGGTTCTCTTGTAACAGTTGTAAAATATTTGCAGGAACAAGGCGTTCGTCCCAAGTCGATAAAATTTTTCAACGTTATTTCGGCATTAAAAGGCAGTATCCGCGTAACGAGAGCTCTTTCAAATTGTACCTGCTACACGTTGTGGCTTGATCCGATTATGAACGCTTCCGCTTATATTCTTCCGGGATTGGGCGATGCGGGAGACCGTTTAAACGGAGCCGACGATCATTCAAAGCCGCGCAATATTATGCAGCTCATCGCCGATTACGGAAGCAATATCGCCGGTTTATACAGATCGCAACTTTTTGAAATAGAAAAAACCGTTCTGGGTTAGAATATGAAGCGTTTTGCGCCCGTTTTATTTGCCGCCTTTGTTTTTTGTGCCTGCGGTACGTCGGCTCATCTTCCCGTTCCGGGAGAGTCCGGCACCGTAAAAAACAATCTTTCTGCGGAATATCTTGTTATAGGAGACGAATATTTTTCTCTCACAAAATACGATAAAGCGGAAGAGTATTATAAACGGGCGATGAAAAACCGCAAACTCTATTGGAGTGCTTATTATAAATTAGGCCGCACATACGCAATGTCAAAAAAATGGCAGGATGCGCGGAAAGTTTATCTTACGCTCTTAAAACGCGATCCGGATAATTTGAATATACGCCTTTCACTCGCTTATATAACGGCGATGGAAGGCAAATTATCCGCAGCCGAATCCGTTTACGACTATCTTTGGAAAGAAAATCCCGATAATCCCGATATAATCGTAAATTATATCAACGTATTGCTCGCCCAAAAAAAAGCCGACACAGCGCAAGAGCATTTAAATGAATTGAAAGAAAAATTTAAGGACAACAATAATATTCAAACGTTTGAAAAAAAGATTGAAGAATTAAGAGAATCGGAAAACAAAAATCCACCGGACAGCGAAAACTCAAAACAAGAAGCGCAGGACACGGCGGATACGAAAAAATCCTAAGAGGAGTTTAATTGTTGTTCAGAAATTCCCTGTATTTTTCTATATCTACATGAAATCCCGTAATCGGAGAATCTTTATCCTCAATAGAATGATTCAAAGCTTCTTTTGCTTCCATAATAAGCCGTTCTGCAGACAGCATTCTTATGGAACGCGACGATATCCCGATATAACAAGTTAATGCAGGGACGGAATCGTAGGTGGCGATGAGTTTTGAAAGCTCGCTGTGTATCAAACCGGCAGTATTTTCCGCCTGTTCTATCGACATATCAGTTTTTATCACGGCAAAACCGTCTTCACCGAATTCAAAAATCATGTCCCTAAATTGAAATTCTTCCAAAAGAAATTTACAGATTTCGGTTGCAGCCGCATCCGTAAATTTCAATCCGATAATTCTTATAATAAAAAGCGATAAATCCAATTCGGATGAAGCCGCCCGCACAAGCTCGCTGTCAAGCCGGAGCTTAAAATTTTGTTCCCATCCGAAACCCGTTACCGGAGAGAAAAAATCTTTTTTGCTGTCGGCGGCACTTTGCGCTTCGTGGTATGCGGCTTCTTGCGCGGACACGGAAGATTTTTCCGTATCTTCGTTTGAGTTTTCAGCATTAAGTTTATCTTCCGAATCTTCTTTAACTTCATCCGCGCCGCCTAAATTCAAATCGCCGGCGACGACGGATTCTTCATTCCCCTGCGAAATATCTAAAGACAAGCGGGCTTGGTCTCTAACCGTATCATCCGCATTAATTTCATCGTCTTTTTTATCCGTATCCGAAAAGGCAGATTCTTCGGACTGTGCGCTTTCGTTTCCAGTATGTTCATCAAGTTTTTGCGGAAATTCTTCTTTTTCCCGCAAACCGGAATCCGGCACTAAGGAGACTTTATGCAAATCCGCTTTTTTCGGCTTACCATCCAGCTCCGAATCACCGTCGAAAGAATCTCGTTTTTCCGTTACCGATATATATATCAAAAGAATCGCAGTCAATATTGTCGCAATCATTATTATTATAAATGAAAAACGGGCATAGTAAAAAATCGATGCGGGACTCAAAAGGTAGACCGCTGCTTTTAGCGTAAACATATCGTCGCCGTTTTGAACGGAAAGATTGAAAACTTTGACAAGGTTCGTATCGTTCATTTGTATTTCGTCTTTCTGCGGATAACAATAAACCGGCGAAGAGTTTTTATATAAATAAAGTCCCTGATAATCCTGCAAGTTTCCTGCGGTCAGCTGCATATCGAAGTTGCCGCCGTTTTTCTTTATTGCGGATAAGATGTGCGTTACGGTTCGCTGCGCACGTTCTTCTCCGTAAGAATATTCCGCTGCAAGTTTTGCAATCAAAAATACGACTGAAAATATAAATATAAGCGATATTATTATCGAATAAATTGTAATGCTTTTCCGATTCATGTTTAAAAAGTATATCGCAGAATGTCTGCCAGTGCAAGGTTGACGCATAAGCGGAAATCCGCAGAAGGATTTTGCTTTTTTATATATGCGATGTAAGGCAACGTAAATACGGATAACGGAGAATTATTTATATTTCCCGAGCGTTCAAGTTTTTCTTGCTCGGTTTTTAAGGCTTTTTTAAATTTTTTAAAATCGAAGTTTACGGCTTCCACTTTAGGAGAATTTGAATTTCGCCCGAAAAGAGAATACATATCATTCTCTTTGGACACTTTAAATCCGTTTACCGAAGCCCAATTTTCAAAATCCTCATGGTAAGAATCCAAAATCTCCGTTTTTGCAAGATTGCTTTCATATTTTAAAGGCGTGCGGAACATAAGGCGGCAAAATTGTTCTTCGATTCCTGAAAGCCGGTTTTGTATGCTTGCGTAAATTTTGTCAAGATAAGTTCCCTTTGCATAAGGCTTACCTCCGATATATGCAAAATCCGCACCGGCAACTAAAATTTTTTCAAAGCCCGCTTTAGCCGCAAAATCCGCCGCCATTATCGTTACGGTGCCCGCTCCGCTTCCCGCTTCGACAAAACTGCATCCGCTTTGCGTTTGTTCCGCATATTTTGCAAGAGGATGTCCGGACGATGAAAATATTATATTCGCATTCGATTCTACCGCTCTTTTTACTGCGGAATGTTGCGCACACAAATCGAATACGAATAATGTTTTGTCGCAAAGTTCGCCGTAAAAATGCGCACAAGAAACGGCTTGACCGTCAAGAGAACAAACCGCATCGCAAAAAATACCGTGCGCGCGCAAAGTTGAATATGCGGTATCTGTGGAAATTATGTAAAAATCATTTCTCCGCATTTTTATATATTCGATTTTCGAATCCAGCGAAGGTCCCGCCGCCGCCACAAAAGCGGTTTTATGCGTCGGAAAAACGGGTTTTACTCCTTGCAAGACATATTTTAAATTCAGCAATATGTTACGCTGCCAAAGTTTTCCGAAATTTGCCTGAACGGAAAAATCCGCCGCAATCTTTTTAAGAGCATTTTTTACGGCGGCTTCTATTTTAGCTGCGGCGGACGGATTTGCCGCTTTCCAGCTCGGCAACTCAACAAAACCGAACGAACCGTATACGGCAGGAAGATAATTTTGTATAAGCGCGCTTTCCGTCATTTCCGCCGGAATTACAGTAATTTTCTTTGATGCAATCAGATTTTTCACATTTTCCGAATTCGAACGCAAAAAATCCACATCATCTGCGCAAGACTCTACGGCAATAATTTTCGCTTCTGGAAAATCGTTAAGCATTGCGTTTACGTGATATGCGCCGCACAGCCCCGCAACAAGAAAGAATCCGCTTTTTTCAAGACGGGAGGAAAATTGTACGCCTTCTTTTACGGGAGAATAGCGCGAATGCGCGGGCTTTCCGTCCGAAAATACCGGGACGGGATTTCCGTCTTTCGATAAAATCATATCCTTGTACGGCATAACTTCCTCTGCAGGCACGTCAAAAAATCTTCATTCTTCTTTTCCAGAACTTCAAGTTTTTGTTCACCGTCTTTGACGCTCCGTTTCCATGAAAGATATTCGGCAGGAAAAATAGAATGCAGCCATTCTTCCGACGAAGAATTCGACACAATAAAACTTTCGGTTTGCCCGGCGCGCACGGAACAAGGTGAAAGCTCAGTATTTTCCATTATGATTTTACAAAAGTTCGATTTTTTTGAACTTTCAACCGTACGTTTATTGAAAAACGTAAAATCTGCATCTTCTATGCTTCCAAGCGAATTTTCATATTTAAAATTCTCAAAAAGTCGATAGACTCTTCCCTTAAATGCGGAATTTTCAGCGGAAAACCATTGTCGGTATATTTCAAGCGGCTGAGAATTGACTCTTGCGCTGGCGATTCTGCTTTCTTTAGATTTTATGCGGTCATCGGAAATTTCTGCGATAAGCTCCAATCGATTGGGCCTGCAATGCTGCAAACCTTTGCCGGGTGCAAGGTCAAGTCCGCAAAAATAAACGTCGCCGTCCGTAATATCCAGCGCAAATTTCAGTGCGGTTCCGCTTACCGTTCCGTTTCGTTCCGCATTCATAAGTTCAAATCCGCAGGATTTTGCCATAACCGTTTCCAATCCGTCTGAAAATCCCAGCGGAATTACGGTATTTGTTTCCATTATTTTTTTAGGACACGCCGCCTCAACGCTCAGCGCAACCGGAATGTCGTGATGATTTTGCAATACTTCCAAATGCCGCTTTGCCCAATACCCCCCGTCGCAAGAAAGAACAAGGTCGGGTTTTATGCCGGCATTTAAGAGCGGCAAAAGAGAAGATGACAGAGCAATTAAAAAATACGTATTTCTGCATTTTTTTAACAAGTCCGGCAAGTTTTCAAGGCTCGAGCCGCTCGCCGTTATTACAACAGGCATATTTCCGCGTTTTACAAATGCCGTTTTTTTTACGGAACTGCAAAATATGCAAGCATTTCCAAACCAACGCTGTGCAAAATAGCTATGCGTAACAAGACTTGCTTGCGACAATTTTACGGTATTTTTTACGGCACCCCATGCGGCTTTATCATGTGCGGGAAATATTTTTGCAGCCGGAAGCCATGACAAAAAACGGCATGAACAGATTCCTTCATCTCCCATGTAAGAAAAAAGCTCTCTTTCAAGATTTTTCCCGTAATCCGGCTTATCCAAATAAAATACACGGTCGAAAAACTTATCTTCGGATTTAAAATCTCTGCAATAACGCACGGCACATATTTTTGAGCCGGGAAAACGTTCTTTTAACGGCAGGACGCAATAAGAAAGTGCCGGCTCCGTAATCAATATAAACGACGGTAAAAAATCCGCATCTACGGAGTCTACGAATTGCCGCGCTTCCCGCTCGGGATTATAGTTTGAATGAAGCGGAACACCGTTTAACGAGCAAGTTTTGGAACCGTTTTTTGCATTGGAAAAAGTTATTGAAATATTCATGCTTAAAAAAATAGCTGCTCCAAAGTACGGAGCAGCCGTTTTCATTTATGCGTATATCAGGAAAGACCGAGCTCTGCAAACAGTTTTTTATACGTTACAAACTGCTCGGATTTTGCAAATTCCATAATTTTTTCTTCCGGAAGATTTTCAAGAAGCTGATCCATATACAAAAGCACGGATTTTATATCGGACTTTAAGTCGGAAGGAAGATCCGTGTGTTCCGCATTTTCGTCATCGCTTTCTTCCGAAGAAAGATTTTCAGGCGCATCGTCCTTTACAATTTCTTCTTCTGCAAGATAATCTACATTTTCTTTTGAAAGCGCATCGCTTATCGAAGGCTCTTCCGCCATTATTTCGTCAAAAAGCGGATCACCGGCACCGCCGCTTAACATAACCGATTCTTCGGTTTTTGCGGCAACATCATCGATGGGAGCGTCTTCGGTAACGGAATCCTCTTCAATCGGTTGAGCAACATCTTCGACGGCTTCCGTTTCCGCAACGTCGGCTTCTTCAAGAGGCTGGGCAACATCTTCTACAGGCGGCTCTTCGGTAGATTCTTTTACCGAATCCATGAGATCCGTAGCAGAAGATTCTACAAGAATATCGTCCACTTTATTTTCATCCGCAGCATCCGAAGTTTCGCCTACATCGTCAACTTTCGGAATCGAAATCTCTTGAGGAATATTCATTGTGTCGATGTCATTTAAATCCGGCTCTTCAAGCGTTTCGTTTTCCACATCAAGTGAAAGCCCCGAATCGTGTTCGTCTTCCGGAATTACAATTTCGTCTTCTTCTATTGCTCCGAACGGTGCCTCATCGGAAAAAGTTTCGGATTCGTCTACAACTTCCGGCTCTTCGGTTATTTCCGTTTCGGAAGAAGATTCTTCGCTTTCGTGTTCGGTGAGGGCGCTTTCATCAAGCGCATTATCTTCCGTGATAACCGTTTCTTCCTGCTGCTCAGTCGATTGAGTTTCTACGGAATCTCTTACGGTTTCCGTCTCTGCGTTATCCGCAACATCTTTAGAAAAATCTTCCGTTTTATCCGAAAGATCGAATGCTTCCGGGAAATCAAAAGATTCTTCCTGAGAGCCGGAATCCTGTGCGGAAGTTTCTTCAAAATCTTCGCCGGACGCTTCATGAATGGAAGTTTCGTCGTCGGAAAAATCCGCCGTTTGCATGATATTTTTTAATTCGTCGCCGGAGAGAGCAATCGTCTCGTCTTCGTCGCGCCCGCTAAAAAAACCGGTGTTTTCCGCATCTTCAGGCTCCTCAATCACTTCCGGTTCCGTAACGTTTTCCTGTGATTGAGTCACACTAAAATCGCGCGATTTTAACTCTTCAAATTCCGATTTAAGAGTGTCTATTTCATTTTTTAAACCGGAAAGATCGGAAACAATCTGCTTTAAAAGCTGAGTGCTGACGGTTTCCGTTTCCGCTTTTTCGGATTCTTCTTTATCGTGCGACTCGGGAGCGGGGGCGGAATCTTGAACAATTGCAACCTTAGGAGCCGCAGTTGTCTCCGCATCATCGGAAACCGACAAATCATAATCGACAACTTCGGCTTTCTTTGCTTCCTGCACGTTTGAAGTTACTGGAGTTTCATCCGCATCGCTGTCGATTCCGAAAGCGGAAAGGTCTACGTCTTCCGAATCCGAAGGATTGTTTGTGCTGTTTCCGCCGCTTGATTCAGTATCAAAATCGTCAAGCGAAACTTCTACGGAATCCGCATTTCCCGAATCCCGTAAAGTGCCGTTATCCTGCGAGGAACCCGATATTTTATCGAACATATCGTCGAATTCTTCGTCTTTTATTTCAATATCGTCATCTTCTTCCGGCACATCTTCAACTTCAACCTGTTCGGACGGAGATTCGTTAAAATTCAAATCGATATCAAGCGGCGAATCGTCGGAAACATCATCTTCTTTTTGCGAATCGTCGGAGCCTCCGAAAGAAGCATCATCCAAGAAGTCGTCAAGAGAAATCTCCCCGTCATCGCTGCTGCTTGAAGTGCTGTCGGAAGTTTCTGTTACCGATGAGGACGGCGGATTGGGATCGGTAAAATCTTCGGTCATAAAATCATCCAGAGAAACGTCTTCATCTACGAAAGAGTCCGCATCGACTTCCGTCGTTTTATCTCCGCCGCTGTTCCCGCCGTCATCAAAATCCGGAAAAAAATCATCCGCTACAAGAGAATCGGTTTCGGTATCGCCTGAAGGTTCGTTTTCCGTTATCCCGGTGGTGTCGGAAATATTGGAAAGCTCGTCCACAGTAAGAGTAGTATCGAAATCTAAGGAAGAATCTTCGGAAGCGGCTGCCGAAATATCTTCCGATTTATCGTCAATCTTTGTCTCCGCAGAAACGTTATCCGGCTCGGAAAAATCCGGAAAAACTCCGATAGAATCGAAATCACCCGTATCAAGGAGTTCGTCAAGAGATTTCTCCTTGTCGGGAGAATCCTGCGGCGGTCTTTTTACCCATACTCCATAGCTGTCAATATCTTTCGTATCGGTTGAATCGTTCATACTGTTCCTCTCGGTTTTCAGATTTTTATATTTTTTGTATCGGCATAATATACAAAAATAAATAGTAAAAATGCCATCGGCGATACTAAACTGTTTTCAGGATTATATCACATATTTTTATTACAGAAAATAAAAATATACTCCGATAGTATATCATAATGGTTCGAATAAAGTTTTTATCAGCCGCTCTTTTGGGAACCCTTGTCTACGTTTTCTTGTCCGCGTTTTTCGGACGGAACGGAATATGGGTTTACAAGCAGCTTGAATCGCAAAAAAAAGTTATTGCCGCGCAGGCTGAACTTATTCAAAAACTTAATGAAGAGCTCATTCTTGAACATACTGCATTACTTAAAGATAGAGACGTTATCGCGGCTTACGCGCGCCGGCTTGATTATGTCGGAAGCGATGAAAAATTAGTAAAAATAACCGGACTTAAACCGTTTCAACGCAGTCTTTACGATACGGGAACGGCATTAAAACATACCGATGCCGATTATCTTTCCGAAAGTTTGTGCAAGGCTGTAGGATTTGTTTTTTTTGCGGCATCGTTAATGATAATGATTCTTCTGGATCTTATGTCGGGAAATATAGCGCTTTTCAAACCTAAACAAGAAGTTATACAAGGAATACCCGTATATGATTTGCCGCAAGTCTGATTCCGAATCAATAGAACTGTGCTCGAAATTATTAAAAGAAGAAAAAGTCGTTATTATTCCGACCGACACCGTTTACGGGTTTTCGGGTGTAATAAACAAAACGGATTTTAAAATCCGCAGCATAAAAGGCAGAGCGGAAAACAAACCTTTTATAATTCTCATTTCAGAACCGGAAGAAATAAACTCGATAAGCGCGCAAAAACTTCCTTCTTCTTTATTGAATTATTGGCCCGGTGCACTCACCGTAATCGTTCGGAAGAAAGACAATTCCAACACAACCGTCGCCGTAAGATGTCCGGGAGATGAATGGCTTAGAAATATTATTTCTCTTACCGGCTCTCCTATTTATTCGACAAGTGTAAACAGAAGCGGTTTTCCGGTTTTAAATTCGATAGAAGAAATAAAGCGAGAATTCGAAAGCGAAGTAAGTTTGATTGTTGATGACGGTGATAAAATCGGCGCACTTCCGTCTACAATAGTACGCTATGACGGAAAGATTTCCGTTGTGCGGCAAGGAAGCCTAATAATAGAAAGCTAAACGGCGGATTTCGAATAAAACCGTCCCCGCAAAAAAAATATGCACTTTCCAATGAGATTCTCCTTACACAAGCGTCTCAATTCAACAGTCTGTGAAATTGATTTCCGTGCACGTTCTTGCCTTATCGTTGACACAACCTGTGCTTAAATTTATTCTTTGCCGCATGTATAGGATTTTATTGCGCATATTCTGCACGCTATTCTTGCCGTGCATATTTT
>CAUUVZ010000036.1:0-24882 GCA_963548875.1 uncultured Treponema sp.
GACTTCCGACTTCCGACTTCCGACTTCCGACTTCCGACTTCCGACTTCCGACTTCCGACTTCTGACTTCTGACTTCTGACTTCATCATAAATACGCCTCCCGCAGCAAAAGGATAGTTCGTTATCTTCAAGTATTATATAGGGAAATGAAAATCGTGTCATCAAAGCGCATATATGACGAATTCTGCTAAGGTAAGCCCTAAATCGTTATTTCAAGGGAAGACACCGGCGGATACTTTTACGTAATTTTGCCGTGCAAAATTGCAGCAAACCGGCGGCGAGCATCTCGCATAACGGTATGCGAACGGCGGACGGAGGGATTTCTATCGATGGGGCGTAGAGTAAAATATAGATTATCTAAAAAATTAAAGTATGCGGATAATAAAAAAAGCGCACAACAATCCGCAAAGACCGCTGTGCGCTTTAATTTTCAATCATTATTCAAAAGATTTAAATCTTACCTACCGCATATAATTCAACAACGTGCTGTTGAACATTTTTCCGGCGTTGCTGAGCGTAGCCTGATACGTGTAGTCAAGCATTTTCATGTCGGTGATTGCTTTTGTAATGTCAAGGTCGCCCTCACGCGAAATCTGCTGCGTTACGTTCATGGCAGTCGCCGAATTGCGCTGTACGTTAAGTTGAGCGCGCTCATACTGCGAGCCGGACTTTGCGATGCGCGTAACAAGATTTGCGATTCCCGAATCCAGTGCGCCGAGAACACGTCCGCCGACTTCTTCCGTATCGCCTTTTAAAAGCGCATCGCGCAAAGCGATAACCGTATCGAACATGGAGCCGCCGGAGACGCGCACACTGTTTCCGATATTGTACGGCGGTTTTTGCGACGCGTCTTTAATAATTCCGATATCGGAAAGCACGCTTCCGTTTACGTCGGAAAGCCAAAGCTGCCGCGCGTCTGTCGTTTCAAGATTTAATCCTCGCGTTACCGGATCGATACTTGCGCGCACTGCCGCTCCGCTGTCGTTTATCTTTGAAGCAAGCGCGTACACATTGTCGCCCGCTTTAATATTTATAGCAACGCCGTCTACGCTGATTGTGCTGTCCGCCGAAGCCTGCCATGCGCTTGCGTCCCGTCCGCCGAAAAGCTGCTGCTGTTCCGCCCAGAACGTGCGGTTTCCGGCATTGTCAACGCTTAAATACTTGCGCTCATCGACTTCAACTTTATTCATGTCGATTGTGCCGTTGTATTTTACGTTGGAAATAAGCGGCACCGCAGACCCCTGCACCGTCCCCATTTCCACATCGAAGGCGGAAGATTTTGTATTCGTTCCGGCAAAAATCGAATTTCCGTCGGAGCTTACGGCGTTGGCATTCTGCACAAGTTCTTTTAAAAGCTCATCGACTTCCATCGCCATATCGCGCATGTCGTCTTTTGTGTAGATACCGTTTGCGCCGGTTACGGCAATTTCGCGCACACGCTGCATAACGTCAAGAGAATTGTTCATGTAACCTTCACGAAGCACAAATTGGTCGCTCATGGTCAGCGCGTTTTTTTCAAAGTTTTCGACGCGGGACAAAAACGACTGATAACGTACCAAGTGTCCCGCCGCAATCGGATCATCGCGCAATTCGTGAATGCGCCGCTGACTTCCCATTTGATTCGACGCTTTATTTAATTTGGACTCCTGCAAACGCAAGTGCATTTGCGTATCCGCATTATTCATTCCGCTGCTGATTCTTCGCATATTTTCGCCCCTTTTATCCTAGTTATAAGTTTACACTTTCAGTCTGTTGACTACGGTGTCGATTAGACTGTCCCAGACTGTTATGAACTTCGCGGCGGCGTTATAGCCGTGCTGGAATTTCAAAATGTCGGCAAGTTCTTCGTCGATGTTGACGCCGCTGATTGAATCGCGCAGAGAGCGTAAATCGTCCATCGCCGCATTGTGGCTTAAAAAATTGTTTTCCGCCTGCTCGCCTTTTAATCCGACGTTCGTTACAGTGTCGGCAAAATAATCGTCGAGCGTCCGCTTGTGTCCAATCATCACCGGCGTATTGCGGATTGCAGCAATTTCCACCGCCGCCCTTCCGTCGCCAGCATTCACGTTGCCCGCATTATCCATAAAGGCGGAGGCGACGCTCATAACGTCGTTCCGAATCGCTTGATTGACGGCGATATAACCAGACGGATTTAAAACAGGAGCGACTGCAAACTGCGCTCCGTTTAAGGATTGAACAGCGTCCGCGCGGGCAAAATCGTAGGCACCGTCGGCTCCGGACGCACGTAAAATCCCTGAATAGCCGGTTAAGAAAAATCCCGAATCTTCAACATGGCGAATGACAAAGTCCGGATTTTCGATTGCGGAAGCGGTCGTTCCCTTTAATACGAGACTTCCGTTGCGGTCAAGATAGGCTTTCACTTCGCCGTTGCTGTCATTTATGCGGTTGATGACGGTTTCTACCGTGTCCGTCGGGTGATACGCAACTTCCACCGTGCCGTCTGCCGCGCTGAACGTCATAACGCCTTCAAGCCCGACTTGCGCCTGTGCATCGAGTTTCGTCGTTCCCGTAAACCGGAAAACATACGAGTGGTCGAATGCACCGTCTCCGTCGCGGTCAAAATTGCCGTTTACGTTTTCAACAAACGGGTGCTGCGTAAAAAAGTTCAGTCCGGTAACGTGGTTTGCGCCGTAAGCGTTGCGATGAACATCGTTTACAAGGTCTGCAAAGTTCATGGTCATCGTGTTGAGCGACTGAATTTCGCTTCGGATATCTACATCGCGCAGCTCTATAAGCGCACCGAGCGTTCCGCCTGAAACAACTGCGTCATCTCCCGTGTCTTTCCACACGAGTTTGGAATATCCGTTGTTATCGACGACGCTTTCAAGGTCGAAACTCCGCGCAATTCCGCCTTGAACCAAAATATGCCCGTCAAGGTGAACCATAAATTCGTCGGGGTCGCGCCGGTCGCTTGTTATATTGATAAGTTTTGAAAGTTTATCGACCAGCAGGTCCCGCCGGTCAAGCAAATCGTTGGGATTGTCGCCCATCGCTTCCGAGCGGATAATTTCCGTGTTTAAAGCTGCAATTTGACGTGTAAAGTCGTTTACCTGCTTTACAGTCGCTTCGATGTCGCTGTTTAAAAGCGTTCCGACACCCATAAGAGAATCCCACTTAGCTTTTATGGAATCCGTAAGATTGTCGCCGCGCGTAACGACGGCTTGACGCGCCGCCTGCTCTTCAGGATGAACCGAAAGTTCCTGCCACGACTGCCAGAATTTATCCATGTTTGAACGAATGGAAACGTCGTCCGGCTCGTTGTAAATGCTTTCAATCATTGTGTAATACTTGCTGCGCGTCGCCCAATAACTTTCTTCGTTTTGAGAAGCAGTAATCCGCTGGTCTAAAAACTCGTCGCGCACGCGCTTAATGCTCTGAACGTCGATTCCCTGCCCGATCATGCCGGGACGTTCGGCGCGTTCCAGCTGCGGCATATAAAGCGGATCGAATTCCTTGAGCTGCACCCGCTGACGGGAATAGCCTTCAGTGTCCGCATTCGAAATATTGTGTCCGGCAGTCGTAATGGCGTCCGTATGCGCCATAATGCTCCGCTTACCGAGTTCTATTCCCGAAAATGTAGATCCCATCATTTACCTCCGGCTTTATCCGAACAAATCACGAAAGAGTATTGACTACGATACTTTTAGGCTGAGCTTGAACAAGTCTGCCTCTGTGAGAATACAAACGAGGACGGCTTTGCGGTAAAGCTTCGTTTACAATTCCGCGAACAAAACGGCTTGCAGTTCCCACGTATTGATTTAATGCATTGTTTTCCACGCGGCATTTAAGCAGCTTTCCGCGAACTTCGCACAATAAATCGAAGCATTCGCCGTTTTTTATATCGCGTGAAAGAGATTCTCTCTGCTCATCAAGCACACTGAATTTATCCATTGCAATATTTACGGCAGAAATTATGTCCATGAGTTTTGTCCAGTCTTTATCTTTTACTGCTTTCCGCAGCTCATTCTGCCGCTCGATAATCTCCGACAGAACATCCCGTTCTTCAATAAGAATATCTTTATAAGTGATTTTATTTTCCGTCATATACACCTCTGAAATCGGATAAATCTTCTCTACAAGTATCGGAATTTTATAAATGAACTTAACGGATTTTCACAAAGCAAAAATGAATTCGCAATCAATCAAGAAACACAGTCCCATATTTTTCTTTCATTATCGTATTTATACTGTATAATATTTTCATGGACAGCGATGACTTACGAATGCTTGGACTCGGCTTAAAAGAAAACG
This sequence comes from uncultured Treponema sp., assembly GCA_963548875.1. GTDB lineage: Bacteria > Spirochaetota > Spirochaetia > Treponematales > Treponemataceae > Treponema_D. The sequence continues at coordinate 4,272 of CAUUVZ010000036.1, forward strand.
GAAATGTGGAACTTGATGCGTCTGTTCTTAAAGGCTTAAAAAAAATGCCGGTAGACATTTTCGACAATGTATACCTCGGCGAAATGAAGCCCGAAGCTCTCATACTATGTATTGATATCCGCAATTTCAGTAACTTTCTCTGCCGGCATACGGAGCAAACGGTCTTCGATATGTTGACTTCATTTACCTCGAATTTTCTGTCATGTGTAAATCAATTCGGAGCAAATTGTTCGTATTATAAATTGCTGGGCGACGGAGCTTTTGTAATATGGGATAACGCCGATGAGCTTGCCGTAGAAGAAGCTCTTATGATATTCAATACTTATCTGGCGTTTGCCAAAGAAGAATTTTTTACCGAATATTCGGATCTCGGACTCGGAGGCGCGCTTGTTCAAGAAGTAATCTATAAGTATGAGATTTCTGCGGAAATGTCTTCCCTAAAATATCGAGATTATTTCGGCTACGGTATAAATCTTGCCTGCCGTCTTCAAGGAATTGCGGATAAAGATCGGCTCATAGTGAATAAAATTCTTGCAAACAAAAAATATTTTGATACGATTGTTTCAAAAGACGAAAAACTTCTTAAAGAATTGAACGGCTTAAAAGGATTAAAAGACGACGATAAAGGCGCGGTTTATTTTTATAAACATTAAACCGGAAGCGCTTACAAAAATCGTCCGAATCTGCGTTGACGTTTTACAGAACCGATTTAATTTCCTTCAAAGACGGCAGAATCTTCCAAATAAGCGGCATAAGTTCTTCGAGCGGTTGAATCATATCCGGCACCATTATCGTTTTTAAGCCTGCCGAATACGCACTTTTTATCCCGTTAGGACTGTCTTCCACCGCAACGCAATTTTCCACCGGCGTATCAACGGATTTGCAGGCACGAATATATATTTCCGGATCCGGTTTTGAATGAGCAACTTCGTCGCCGCAAGTAAGAGCTTCAAAATATTCTATTACACCCGCATCCGTAAGCTGTTTTGATACAACCGCTTTCCTTGTAGAAGAGGCAAGTGCAAGCCGATACTTGGGTTTAAGATAATTCAGAGCTTCGAGAACTCCCGGCATAAGAGGAATGCCGTGCTCTTTTTCAATAACGCCAAAAAGCTCCGAAGTACGCCGCATAAAATTCTCCGCATTAAATCCGCAGCCGTATCTATTTTCAAGAACCGAAAGAGTATCGGCTTTATTCATTCCCACACAGATTCTATAAACCTGTTCGGCATTATCAAGATTATATTCCCTGCCGGCAAGTTTCCATGTTTCAAGACAAATACGTTCCGTATCAAGTATTACGCCGTCCATATCGAAAATAACGGTTTTTACGGGAGCTTCAAAAATCATAGGCTAATATATACCGAAAAAAAGCATATCGGAAAAGCGGCTGCCGAACAATTAAATTATTTGCGGCAACCGCTTTTATTGCGGACACAGTACAGCAAAATGCTTATTTCCGCGACGCAAGAACAACGGAACTTAGCGGAGGAATGGAAAGCGTACCGTTTTCGATTTTTGCAGCAGGATTTGCAGCATAAACCATAGGCATATTCAAATCGTCCGGAAGTTTTACGTCCACAGTATTCATAGAAGAAACATTGTGAATCACAAAAGCTTTTTCTTCATCGCAGTCCATCACATAAGATTCTATAACGGGGCTTCCCAAAGAATACGCTTTAAGCCGCCCGCGGAACAATGCAGGATGCGCGGTTTTTACCCGTATGACACGCTTATAATGGTTCAACAAAGAGTCTGAATCTTTTTGTTGCTCTGCAACGCTTTCCGTTCGCATATTGTATCTGTTTGCCGAAGAATATAACGGATGGTCAGTCCATTTTGTCTGATTTTTGTCCTTCGCATTCGGCTTCCACAGCATAGGCGTTCGTTTTGACGGGTCATCCGCGCCGCTTTTCATTGCAATTTCTTCACCGTAGTAAATGAACGGAATCCCTTCCGTCAAAATGTAAAGATCGGCGGCAAGCTTCATCTTATCCGCTTTATTGCGGAACAAAGCCGCACTCCTAGCCTGATCATGATTTGAAAGGAAAGGCGCATTTATATAGTCCTTATTAAACGAAGAATAAAGCTGATAAAGACTTTCAAGGCTCCTTGCATAACCGTTATATGCCGACTCATCGGCATCTTCTGCAAGATTTTGCTTTTCATTCATCTCCTGATTATTTATCATACTTGCAATTTGACCGCCCAAATCAAACTGGAAATTCGACGGGACTCCGGCAATATAACGCGCACGCGTTGCCGCATTTTCCCACACTTCACATACGCAGTAAGAATCCGGATTTACGCTTTTGATGTAATCGTTCATTTCTTTCCAAAAACCGACGGCTTTTTCCAGCCCCTTTTCGCCGATTTTTAATTCGGCAGCATTGTAAGCATGACTTGCAGCATCAAATCTAAAACCCGTCGCTCCCTTATCCATCCAAAACTTAAATATCTTTTTGAATTCTTCACGAACTGCCCGGCAGTCCAAATTAAAATCCGGCATGGAAGGATCAAAAACTCCGGCATAATAGTAATAATTATCCTTACCGTCCGAAGTCTTGCCGGGATTTTCCAATTCGACGTTCCACACATTATGACCGAAAACTTTCTGCTTCAGATTTACAAGTCCCTTAGCGGCATCTTCATCGCTTACCCAACGGAACCAATCCCTATACGGGCTGTCGGGGTTTCTCGACTTTATAAACCATTCATTGCTGCTCGAAGCATGATTGCAAGTCATGTCGATTATCAGCGCAATTCCGCGTTTTTTACATTCCTTGGCAAGCAATTCAAAATCCGCAAGTGTCCCGTATTCGGGATTAACGTCATAGTAATCATCGACGTTATAACCGTGATATGAAGAACTTGGGAAAATCGGCAACAGCCAGATTCCCGTTACACCGAGATCCGTCGTAGTCTCATCCTTACCGTCGTTAAGATAATCGAGCTTTTGAATAATTCCTTTTAAATCGCCGATTCCGTCTTTATTGCTGTCCGCAAACGAGCGCACAAAAAGACTGTAATAAACACCTTCTGCCGGTTTTTGAGCTTTTCGCTCTACACCTGCAAGAGCTTTTACCGCAGCCTCCGAATCCGGCGTTACGGATTTATTGGATTTTGCAAAAACGTGCAAAATACAAAAAAAAGTAATAATACCTGAAATAATTTTTTTAGCCGAAAGCCCGTATTTGATTTTATTCATATTTATCGTTTCCCTTATGCACAAAATGTGCGCAAATAAAAAAATGCAGTCTGCATAATGCAAACTGCATTTAAAAACATTTCGCGGAAAAATTACTCCTTACCGCTTGTACCTGCCAATGACATAAGCAGAGTCTTCTGCCCCGCCATAAACAGGATTGTAAAAGGAACCGCAACGAGAATGGCACCGGCGGCAAACATCGTAAAGTTATCGTTTGCGCGTCCGCTAATCATTTCGTACAGACCTACGGCAAGAGTCTTTTTATCGTCCGTGCGCAAAATCATACGCGGGAAGATAAAGTCCATCCACGGACCGGTAAAACTTGTAAGACCGAGAAACACAAGCTGAGGCTTTGCCGTCGGCAAGATAACGCGCAGATACGCACCGAGCGGGGAAGCTCCGTCTATGTACGCCGCCTCCGCAATATCGGTAGGCATAGTGTCGAAGTAACCTTTCATAAGCATGGAATTGAACGGGATACTTCCCGCCGAATAGACCATGACAAGCCCCCAAAGGGTGTTCAAGGCATTGAACTTCCAAAGGATAACGTAGGTCGCGACCATTCCGATAAAGCTCGGAAACATCTGCAAAACAATCATGGAAGCCATAATCTGCTTGCGTCCGGCAAACTCAAAGCGCGAGAAAATATATCCTGCGGTGCAGCATACAAAAACCGTAATGATTGTATTCATACATGCAATTTTAAGCGTGTTCAAATACCACATTTTGTAGTTGGTTCCGCGCACATTCGTTTCGCCCTTTACAAGCTCATCCGGCCCCGTAAGAAGGCGGCGATATTGATAGAACGACGGCTTTTTGAAAGTAAAAGAAGTATGTAATTTTGAGATTTTACCTTCACCATGGCAAATCGGGCAAAGCTTATCCTCCGGAATTACGGCTTCAACGGTGTTTCCGTCCGCATCAACAGTGGGTGCGGGTTTTACGTAACCGTCAACAACACCCGTTCCGCCGCACTTGTCGCAATCGACCTCATACGATGTGTCGTGCTCATCCGTAAACGGAATTACGGAAGTTGCAGCAAGAGAATTTGAACGCGTAAAAGAAGAACTGACGGTAAACAATACCGGATACAGTACCAAAATCACGTTGATAATCAATATAATATTTAGAATAACGCCGACGGGCGTCGTATTGCTTATATGTCTTTTCATACTTGACCCTCTTGGAAAGATTTCGTTCTTGTAAAGTTATATAAGGCAAACGGAACAAGAACAACGAACACGAGCAGAGAAAGGACGGAAGCAAGATTGTACCGCTGCGGAGTATTCATAGTAAGTTTGTAAATCCACGAAATAAGCAAGTCGGTCGCACCGCAGTTCGTTACCGTTGTAAGACCCGCCTGCGACATATTCGGCCCGCCTCCGGTAAGGAAGAATACCGCACCGAAATTGTTGATGTTTCCTGCGAACTGCATGATAAGCGTCGGTTTTAACTGGAACATAACAAGCGGATACGTAATGCTCTTAAACTGCTCCCATTTTGTAGCACCGTCGATAACCGCAGCCTCATAAAGAGAATTCGATATTGCAGTCATCGAACTTGTCGTAAGAATCATACTATACGGGAATCCGATCCAAATATTGACAAAAATCAATGAGAATTTCGCCATTGTAGGGCTTGAAAGCCACGGAATCGGGAACTTAATCAGTCCGAGCAGCTGCAATGTTCTGTTTATCGGCCCGATCGTACCGTTTAAGATATTTGCCCAAACAAACAAAGAAAGCATCGTAGGAATTGCATACGGGAATATATAAACCGTTCTGAAGAACTTAGGAATTACGACACGTTTATCCTGAAGGACAAAAGCATAAAAGAAACCTACAAAGAAACAAGTAAATGTTGCAAAAACAGCCCAAACTACCGTCCATGCGGCAGTATAACCGAATGCTTTTGCCCACATACCGCCGCTCAATTTTGACGAAAACATCGTTCCGAAGTTTGCAAGTCCTACCCAATCTACAAGGTTGTTAGGCGGAATATGATCCGGCGAAGAATAATTGGTGAAAGCAACAAGAGCCGAGAACAAAAGCGGAACGAGACAGAATATCGCAATCATTACGATACAAGGCGCAATTCCGATTGTGGCAAACGAGTTTTGGGAAATGTCATCTTGAGCTTCTTTAAGAGTAGGAAATCTTCCCTGCTTTAGAATCTTTGCAACAGATCTTTTGGCACTGGTAATGTTCAAAACGTAAAGAAACACAAAGAAAGCAATCATTATCAGCGCCAAAATACCGTTGATCATCATAAAGATGGAATGGTCTTTATATGCCGAAAGGTTTGTATTTTGTACGGAACCTAAAGTTATAAGTCCTATAATGGAAGAAACAATCGGTCCTCTAAACCATGCTCTGTATTTGGTAGTTCTGACACCGCTATTTACAGCCCGCTTGGAAACATCGTCATGAGCATCATAATTTACATCAAAATCTTCCGGTGAAAGACGCGCATAAATTTTTGCAAGTTGTTTTTGATATTTACTTGCAAGTGCATCATATCTGTCTATTATTTTATCTTCGTCAAGATCGTATATCGCATCTTCAAGCGCGTATACGTCGGTGAAGTCATCTATATCCTTAACAGCTTCCGGAACATATTTCTTAAAGAATTTCTCCATGTCCGATGCCATAGAATTTTTTATTTTATCGATTTTCGGATAATTTTGATCTTCAAGATATTCGATCATCTCAACAGTATCGGGAAGTCCCAGCATCTCGTCAATTTCACTTTGATTTGCAGGAACAATTTTTTTCGTACCAAAAATAATAGCGCAGAGCATCGCAATTTCAACAAGCGCATACAAAGCCCCGCGTACATATTGCTTTAAGTACAGGATTTGACCTAAACCCATGAAACAGCTTGAAGCAATTGGAGCCTTCTCAAGCTTTTCCCGGTCTATAGCATTACTCATTCCATACTCCTAGTAGTAGTACAAAACCGTATGCGCACATATCGTTTGCAAACATACGGCTCTATTAAAATAAATGACTGCATACAACACATTTAATATTGCATTGCAGTCATTCCGCCAAAATTATTTTGCGCTTTCCATTGCGCTGGCAGCTGCATCAAGAGTTTTCTTGACATCATCGCCGTTCCAGATTCCTGAATAGGCGGAACCCATTGCAGACCAATATGTTCCAAGCTGAGGAATTGTCGGCATAGGTGTTGAAGTCTTAAGCTGCTCTTTAATCGGGTTGCTGAGCGGTGTGTTCGTATCGATATCCTTTCTAGGAGGAATCTGACTTGTAATCTCAAAGCGTTTTTCAAGAGCTTTCTTTGAAGTAATAAATTTTGCAAAGCTCTTTGCTGCTTCAGGATACTGTGAATAGGAACTTACAAACGCAAGGCGGACACCAGAGAAAGAAGTTGCGGGTTTTGTTGAACCGGGGAACGCAGGAAGAGTAGTAAGTCCAAAGTTTACACCAGCCTTTTCAAAAGTCTTAATTGACCACGGTCCTGAAATAATCATTGCAGCTTTGCCGGAAGTAAATTCAGCATTGCAGAAATCTCCGGAAGCATCGGCAGCTTCTACAGGAAGAAGAGATTTTTTAAGACTCTGGAAATATGTAAGACCTTTTACAGCGGCAGGGCTGTTCAAGTTGTGCTGCTTGCGATCGTTGCCGTTCGGTCCGAACAGCGGAGCACCGAAGCTCTCCATGAACATATAACCGTAATAACCGTCAACTACAGGCCATACAAGCGCATATTTGTTTTCCGCAGGGTTATTGAATTTTTTTGCAAATGCAATAGCATCTTCCCATGTTTTCGGAACTTCATTATCTTTAATAAGATTCTTATTATAGAAAAGAACGTATGTTTCCGTTCCGAGCGGATATCCGTAGTATTTCATACCGTCTCCGCCGTTGTATTTTGCAGCCTTTTCCGCATTTGTTGTAAAATTTGCAATATATGCATCACCGTCATCGATAGGAAGAACATGTCCTCCTGTCACAAGAGCACCAATATGGTCATGCGGTGCGACAAAAATATCAGCTCCTACTCCTGCAGGTCCGTCAAGTTCGATTTTCGAGCGTGAATCGGTCGATTCAACAGGCTGATAAGTAATCTTAATCTTTTTGTTTTCAGGCATTGCTCTGAATTCCTTAATCGCCCACTGAATGAATTCCTTTTCAGGACCATTAGATTCCCATACCAAAATGTTGGCAGCTTTTCCGGCATTGCTTGCGCCGAATGCCATTGTTGCAGCCATCGTAACAGCGACAGCAGCACAAAGAAGTTTTTTCATTTTTTCCTCCATATATTTTTACAATTGAAGTCAATTGTAATTCACATTATTTAGAAACACGTATCACCGTAGCCGTTAAAGGCTCAAGGATAACGTTTTTTCCGGAAAGTTTTACACCAACAGGCGACTCAATGCCGTCTGCTGAAGCAATAACTTTATCTACATATACTACACCATCTTTTAACGGAACGCCAGTATTTATTTCAACAGATTTCTCGTCCGCATTTACAAGTACAATCCATCTGCCGTCTTTATTTTTTGCAGTGTAACCGAATACAAAATCTTCGTTCGTTGTAAGTTTTTTAAAGTTCTTTGCAATCTTTTTTGCATCTCCTACACGGAACACATCATAAGCATTGCGCACCGCAATAAGCCCTTTAGTATAATCCAAAAGATTTTGATAATCCGAAGTCAAAGTCCAAACAATTTGATTGATATTATCCGAAGAATCATAACTGTTGCGGACAAAGTTGCCGACAGATTCATTACGGGCACCCTTTACATTCGGCTTTGTGCGTCCGCGCTCTTGTCCTGCATGAAGAAAAGCGATTCCCTGAGATGTCATACCTAAGAAATTGCCGAGTTTTATGCGCTGTACAATCTGCTCCACATCTTTCTTTTCATCAAGTTTAAGATTATTGGTAATCGCATCATGCAATGTAAGTCCGTCATGACAAACCATATACTGAACATTGTCGCCCGGCTGATCGGCACGGTAATTGGACATAGGACGTCCCATTACATTGTTGAACAAACGCTCGGAATCAACAGCTTTTTTTGTTATAAAACCGCGTCCGGTTTCATTAAAACCGCCGGCTTTTAAAGCATCACGGAATTCATCATTAAAAACGGAAACACTGTTCGTCTTGAGCATATAATTTTGATCCAGTCCGACAGTTCCTTTTTCACCGTTATACATTTTCCAGCCTTCGCCTTCAAAAAGAACAGAAGGATTGATTTTTGCACAGGAATTATACGAATCTATAACGGAAGATGACTCCATAAGTCCCATAAGATCAAAACGGAAACCGTCGACTTTATAATTTTTCACCCAATAATTTGTAGAATCGACAACAATGCGTTTCATCATCTTATGCTCGGTGGCAGTATCGTTGCCGCAGCCGGAATTTGATTTACACGCCCCTTTAGCATCCAAGCGGAAATAATATCCCGGCACAATGTCATCAAGGAATCCGGTATCTCCCATGTGATTATAAACAACATCAAGCAGAACACCCAAACCGGCTTTATGGCACTCGTTTATCAGTTCACGAAGTTCACGAACGCGGCAATAAGGATCGCTTGCATCTGTAGCAAACCAACCTTCCGGCGAAAAATAATTGTGAGGGTCATAGCCCCAGTTGTAATTATTGCCGCTTACCGTTCCGGAATTTTCATAAGCTTTATTCATTTCATCTGCGTTCAGAAAATTGACAACAGGCATAAGCTGTATATGTGTAATACCGAGTTCTTTAAGATACGGGATCTTTTCTATAAACGCCTTATATGTTCCCGGAATCGCTTTTACACCGGAATCCGGACTAATCGTAAAATCGCGCACGGAAACTTCATATATAACGGCATCTTCGCGTTTTGCAAGTGTTACATACGGAGCATCAACTTTCCCGGCCTTTTCGCTGTCAAGATTGATTACAGCCGCCCTGCCCGCTCCGCCGCGCTTTCTGTCGGCACTCATTGAACGAGCATACGGGTCAAGAACGGTAACGGAACCTTTTGAATTCTGCAAAGTAAAATCATAGAACATTCCGTCAGGGTCAACTTGACTGAATTCGACAGTCCACACGCCGTTTTTCGCATTTTTATTCATCGCGGCTGTATAGTCGGCTTTATCGGCATCACCTTTTTTATAGAGATTAAGCACGGCGGAAGAAGATGTAGGTGCCCACAAATTAAACACGGCTTTTCCGTCTTTATAGATACATCCAAGTTCAACATCGGAAGAAGGAGACATATTTTCCGCCGCTTCGATAGCAATTTTTGAATTGTTTACGGCTGCATCTCCACGGAAAGCAGGATTTTTGACAAGAAGAGAATCTGCGATGTCGGCATTTTCGGTAAGGACAATTGAAACATTCCGCGTCATGTTGTCCAAAGGATTGGAAGGATCAAGCGTATTATACACTTTTGAAACTGAATAAGACTTTCCCGTAGAAGTAACAACGGAAAAACCCGACGCACCGCCGTCAACATCAAGTCCGTATTTACCTGAAAGTGTAATATCTATTCTATTCAGTGCGGCAAGTTCTGCAGAGCGAATTGACGGTTTATACTCCAATGCCGCATATGTTGCAGAATCACCTGAAAAAACAGCAATTTTTTTTGAAACATTCGTATCCCAAATACGGTCTTCGGTGCCGTCTTTGTTCCATTCATCCTTCTGACGGATAATCATTCCGATATTTCCGTCATCCGAAACGAATTTAATTTTGCCTGTATCGGAACCGTCAAACCGGTAGCGCATATAGCCGATTCCGTTTTCCACTTTCCAATTCTGCGTATATTGCCATGCAGCACTTCCGTCTCCGCCGGGAGCTGCCCACATCCACAAAGCCCATTTTTCATAATTTTTATCGGGACGAACATAATATATGACAAATTCTTTGTCGGAAGGATTTAATTTTGCATCCAGAGCAAGAACATCAGCCATAGCTGCGGGGGCGGCGTTCTCAAATGAACCGGGTTTGCCTGCAGGCTGTTCAGCAGCAAATACGAAGCCCGATGCAAACACAAATAAAACTGTAAAAAGAGCAAATAGCTTTTTCATGATTTTTCCTTGATTTGTAGGTAATTTTTTATATGATATAGCATATTTTGTATAAGTCAACAAAAAAGATTTATAACGGTCTAAACTTATTAAGCGCATTACCTGAAAACTAAATGACTTTTAAAACAGACCCATTCTCACGGTGGTCAAAATATGGTAGATTTCCACCATAAAAAACATAAATCGAGATTTAAGATGAAAAAGATAATTACAGCATCTACAAACGCAAGAATAATAAAAACCGTCAAAGACGCGGTAAAAAAATACGCGGATTCTTTCAGCGTAGAAATTGCAAATACGACAGAAAGCGCGGTGGACTTTATTTCATTTGAGTTTCCCGAAATCAAAGTACTCGATTACACTTCAAACGACATCGACTGTTCAAAACTCATATCCATAATCCATTCCGACGCATGGCTCCATTACGGCGGAATCATTGCAGTTTGCAGGGATTCAAAGCAAGTACACGAAATCGAAGAATTGAAAGACAACAATATGCTTTCCATTTTGAAGACTGCTGATTTTGAGCGGCACTTTTCGCGTCTTTTGCGCATTCTGCATCAAAATCAACATTTTCTTTACACACGCGGATTTCAAGACGAGATAAGCGGAAAAGAATTCGGAACTTTTATTTCCGGAAACGACCCGATGGATTTGCGGTTTTACACCAATTTTCTCGTAAATTATCTTTATAATACAAACAGAATTTCCGATGACGACAGATATTCTCTTCAAATGACGCTTATGGAGCTTTTAACGAATGCGGTTGAGCACGGTAATTTGGGAATCACATTCGACGATAAAACAAAATGGATGGAAAACGGCGCAGATATGCTTGGAATCATTGAAAAACGGGCTGGCGATCCGAAGTACAAAGACCGTAAAATTACTATTTCCTATCTAATCAGAAATAAAATGTCTGCATTCAGGATAAAAGATGACGGAGACGGCTTTGATTGGCAAAAACATATTGCAAGCGATGCGGGAATTCAAACGCACGGACGAGGAATTAAGTTGAGTTTAAGCTGCGTCAAAAAACTTGTCTACAATAAGAAAGGAAATGTAGTTACGTTTGCAATTTCAAACCGGCGTAATACGACAAATACGATTCCGGGTATTATGAAACCTTTTGATACAATTCAATATAAGGATAAACAGGTAATATTCAGGGAAAACGAAATTTCCAACGATTTGTTTTTTATTGTTGAAGGAATGTTTGCACTCTACGTCAACGGCAAACTTGCAACCGTACTAACTCCGCGCGACATATTCATAGGTGAAATGGCATTTTTACTTAACAACAGAAGAACTGCAACGGTCGTTGCCGTAGGAGATTGCCGTTTAATCAAAGTTCCTAAAAATGCGTTTTTAGCACTTATCAGAAAGAATCCTAATTACGGAATATTTTTAAGTAAAATGCTTGCCCAAAGGCTTGCGGCGCAAACGCAATATTCCGTTTCCGTTCAAGAAAAACTTGCGGAATTGGAACAAGATTAAATAGCCCGAATGTCGAGTTTTGGAAATAGCAGTTAAATAAAGCTGTGCTTTCGACGAGGTTCCATCCGCTTAGCCGCAGTCGAGCTTTGCGCTCGAAACGGCACGCCGATGGAACCTCGTCTGTGCACAAACGATACTTATTTCAAAACTCTTCATTTTGTTGGAGCCGGAAAGAGTTGGAAAATTTCGAGTTTTTTCAAAACTCGAAATTGAGCCTAAATCCGATGATTGTATAAAAATCACATACTGCAATAGTAAACAAAATCGGGGAGCTTGGTTGAACCTTGCTGAGAGTAGACTGAATTGTCTTGACCCGTAAACCTGATTTGGATAATGCCAACGTAGGGAAAATCTATTAAAAGCACGTTCAAAGCAGGATAAATTTATCTACAAACAAAGGCGGTTAAAATGTTTGGAAAATGTTTTGATAACGTGCGGCAAATCTGTCCGCTTGTTCACAATATCACTAATTACGTTACAGTAAACGATGTCGCAAATGTGCTGCTTGCAGCAGGTGCAAGCCCCGTAATGTCTGACGGCGGAGATGAAAAAGAAATCACGGCAATAAGCGGTGCTCTCAACATCAACATAGGGACGCTGAATAAATCTACGATACACGCAATGTTCCGCGCAGGCAAAACCGCAAACAAACTGAACCGCCCCGTCGTTCTTGATCCTGTCGGTGCGGGCGCAAGCGCTCTCCGCACAAAAACCGCATTAAAGCTGATCAAAAATATTAAGTTCAGCGTAATACGCGGAAACATATCGGAAATAAAAACTCTTGCTTTGGGAAGCGGCAAAACGCGCGGAGTTGACGCCGCTGCAGCTGATTCCGTCAATGATGAAAACCTTGAAACAGGCATAAAATTCGTAAAAGAATTTGCAAAAAGCGTTCAAACCGTAATCGCGGTTACCGGAAAAATCGATTTGGTTTCCGACGGTGAAAAAACTTTTGTAATACGAAACGGAAGAGCGGAAATGGGAAAAATAACCGGAACCGGATGCCAGCTCAGTTCAATCATAGCGGCTTTTATTGCCGCAAACAAAGAAAATGCACTTGAAGCGGCGGCGGCAGCCGTCTGCCTTATGGGAACTGCCGGTGAAATCGCGTGGACTAAAATGCTTGAAGGAGACGGAAATTCAACTTACAGAAACAGAATTATCGATGCAATCTGCAATATGACAGGCTCGGAACTGGAAAAAAATGCGAAATATGAAATCAGATAAACTTAGGCGCGCACTAAATCTTTATGCCGTTACGGACAGGCGGTGGCTGGACGGACGAAATCTTTACGACGATGTAAAACTTGCACTGGAAGGCGGAGCCGGAACCGTTCAGCTTAGAGAAAAAGATTTGGACAGCGGCAGTTTTTTAAGAGAAGCAATACAGATTAAAAACCTTTGCAAAACTTTTAACGTGCCTTTTATCGTAAACGACAATCTTGAAACGGCATTAAAATCCGATGCGGACGGACTTCACGTGGGACAGTGCGACACTGAAGCGCAAAAAGCGAGACAGGAATTGGGAAACGATAAAATACTCGGTGTATCGGTGCAGACTGTAGAGCAGGCACTAAAAGCGGAGGAAGCAGGAGCCGATTATCTTGGAGTCGGAGCGGTTTTTCCAACCGGTTCAAAAACAGATGCCGCCGAAGTAAGCACGCAAACCTTAAAAGAAATATGCGCCGCAGTAAATATTCCTGTTGTTGCAATAGGCGGAATTACAAAAGAAAATATCAAACTTTTGAAAAACAGCGGAATCTCAGGCGTTGCAGTTATAAGCGCAATCTTTGCGGCGGAAGATATAAAAAAGGCGGCGGCTGAATTAAAACTTTACGCAGAAGAGGCGTTCTTATGAAAAAAGGTGCAATATTCGATATGGACGGCACTCTCCTTGATTCTATGGGAGTGTGGTACAACGCCGGCACGCTTTATCTTGACAAATGCGGCATAAAGGCGGAAGCAAATCTTTCGGAGATTCTATTTAATTTGAGTATGGAAGAAAGTGCCGATTATTTGAAGAAAAATTACCTGCCGGCTCTTTCACACGCGCAAATAAATGCAGGCATTATAAACGTCCTTGCGGAAAGCTATGAAAAAACCATAGGGCAGAAAAACGGCGCAACAGATTTCCTGAAGAAACTTAAACAGCGCGGAATAAAAATTGCGATTGCCACAGCTACGGACAGACGATTGTTTATTCCGGCATTCAAGAGGCTTGGAATCACAGATTTGCCGGATGCAATTCTTACTTGCGGTGAACTTTTTACATCAAAAGCGGAACCGCTGATTTATTTTGAAGCGGCAAAGCAGCTCGGCTTAAAAGCAAGCGAAACAATAGTATTTGAAGATATGTTGATGCCTGTTCAAACTGCCGTAAAAGCGGGATTTTTTACAGTCGGCGTTTACGACGAATACAGTAAATCCGACCGGCAAAAAATAAAAACTCTTACAGCCGCTCAAGTGTACGATTACGATGATTTTGACATAAGCATATTCAATTAGCGCGAAATACCGGCAAGACCTGCGCTTGTCCCGTAAAATAACGGAAGAACCGCAAACGACGGAAAAGAAAGTATGCGCCGGATTTACCATGCGCGACAGCGCATTATTACAACAACTTCCTTGCAACACCGGCGCACCAACGGAGGAGCGGCAAGACTTGCGGTTGTTCCGCTAAAAAAGCGGAAAACCAGCATACGACGGAAAGTAAAACTTGCGCCGGACTTACAGCACGCGGGAGCGTGCTTGTACAACAACTTCCTTAGCTCCGCCGGCGCACAACGGAGGAGCAACAAAATTTGCGCTTGTCCCGTAAAATAACGGAAGAACCGCATACGACGGAAAGTAAAACTTGCGCCGGATTGCAGGGGCGCGCTTGCGCGTTGCGTAGCAATGGAGCGACAGCGGAACCCCGAAAAGCCGATTGCAAAAACCGGTTGCGCCCAAGTTTAAAGTTTTTATTGGAGGAAAATGATATGAAAACCGCACTTACAATTGCAGGAAGCGATTCAAGCGGAGGAGCAGGAATTCAAGCGGACATTAAAACGATGACCGTAAACGGAGTTTTTGCGATGAGTGCAATAACCGCCCTGACTGCACAAAATACTCAAGGCGTTACGGGGATTCTTGAGGTAAGCCCTGATTTTTTGGAAAAACAAATCGATACGGTAGTTCAAGATATTTTTCCGGATGCGGTAAAAACGGGAATGGTTTCATCGACTGCACTTATTGAAGTAATTGCCCGAAGCGTACAAAAGTGGAAGCTCCCTAATTTTGTTGTTGACCCCGTAATGGTTGCAACCAGCGGTGCGCGTCTTATAAACGAAGATGCAGCCGACGCACTGGAAAACAAACTTTTGCCGCTTGCCTGCGTTATTACGCCCAATATTCCGGAGGCGGAAGTATTTGCCGGTATGAAAATAAAGTCTTCCGAAGATATGGAAAAAGCTGCGAAAACAATTTATGAGCGTTACGGCTGCGCGGTTTTGTGCAAGGGAGGTCATTCTGCAAAGCCTGCGGACGATTTTTTGTTTTACGTCAACGGCGGAAGATGGTTTTTCGGCAAGCAGATTGAAACTTCAAATACGCACGGAACGGGTTGTACGCTTTCAAGTGCAATCGCTTCCAATCTTGCAAAAGGATTCGAACTTGAAGCTTCAATCGAAAAGGCGAAAGAATATATTTCAGGCGCACTTGCCGCAAAATTAAAACTTGGCAAGGGAGCGGGTCCTATGAACCACGCTTACGTTTTAAGGTCAAATACCGAGTTTTGAAAAACTTTGCTGTGCTTTCGGAGAAGTTATGTCCTTCGAGCGAAGGAGCTTTCTTCCTTCGGACGGATGAAGTTACGTCCTTCGAGCGAATGAGCTTACTTCCTTTGAGCGAATGAACCTGCTTCATTCGGACGAAGGAGGCCCTGCCGCCCGAGCGAGTGAGCAGGTGCCACTCGAGCGGGTGTGTGGGTGCCACTCGAGCGAGTGTGCGGGTGCCACCAAAACGGAGCGAGCATCTCGCTCCGAGCGGGGCGGACAGGATGAATCGGTTTTACAGGTATAATTTAGTCTGCTGTCCGCTTAAAGTTTTCCTTATCGGAAAACTTGATGAAAAACTATCGGCACTGTCGCTCCGAGTGAGGCGGACAGGATGAATCGGTTTTACAGGTATAATTTAGTCTGCTGTCCGCTTAAAGTTTTCCTTATCGGAAAACTTGATGAAAAACTATCGGCACTGTCGCTCCGAGTGAGGCGGACAGGATGAATCGGTTTTACAGGTATAATTTAGTCTGCTGTCCGCTTAAAGTTTTCCTTATCGGAAAACTTGCGGAATATAAAATAAACTTGAACGACAAGGAGATTTTCAATCTATGAAAAACAAAAACACGACTGCATTGGGAAGCGGACTTATATGGTTCGGAGCTGCGGTTTCAATTGCGGAAATTCTTACGGGGACTTATATTGCGCCGCTCGGAATGCTGAAAGGTTCGATTGCAATCCTTACAGGACACATAATCGGGTGTGCGCTGCTGTTTTTTGCAGGATATATCGGCGCACTTTCGCGAAAAAGCGCGATGGAAACGACCAAACTCAGTTTCGGGCAGCTTGGAAGCTGTTTTTTTGCGCTCTTGAACGTTATACAACTTGCAGGATGGACTTCCATAATGATTTATGACGGCGCAAAAGCTGCAAACAACGTATTGCAGACGGGAACTTGGGTTTGGGCACTCATAATCGGCGCGCTTATAATTTTGTGGATTGCCCTTGGGATTACAAATCTCGGTAAAATAAATATTTTTGCGATGAGCGCTTTGTTCATTCTGACTATTGTTTTATGCAAAGTAATATTTTTTAGCGACGCGGACAGTAAGAACATCTTAGACGGCACTCTTTCTTTCGGAAGCGCAGTTGAACTTTCTGCCGCCATGCCGCTTTCTTGGATTCCTCTTATAAGCGACTACACAAAAGATTCGGAAAAACCGCTTCGCGCAACGCTTTTTTCCGCCGTTACCTACGGAACAGTAAGCACTTGGATGTATATAATAGGCATGGGTGCTGCAATTATCACAGGAGAAAGCGACATTGCCGTCATCATGCTTAAAGCGGGACTCGGCATCGCCGCACTTGCAATAATAATTTTATCCACTGTAACTACAACATTCCTTGACGCATATTCTGCAGGCATTTCATCAAAAACGATACACTCCAAAGTCAATGTAAAATTAACGGGAATCTTGATTGCACTCATGGGAACTGCTGCCGCAGTCGCCTTTCCGATGGATGATATTACAGAGTTTTTATATTTCATCGGCAGCGTTTTTGCTCCGATGACAGCCGTTCTTCTTGCAGACTATTTTGTATTAAAATCCGACAGTGCAGGCAAAAAACTCGACATAGCAAAGCTCGCTGTTTGGCTTGCAGGTTTTATAATTTACAGAATTTTAATGAAAACCGATTTACCGCTAGGCTATACGCTGCCGGATATGGCAATAACGTTTGCTTTGACAATATCCGCAGGGATAATCAAAAAAAGCGTTAGAACCGCCTAACAGACAAAGATGTTCGGGCTTTATAGAAATCTACAAAGGCAAAACGCACACATACGACTATAAATTTTTGCGTATTCTTGTTACGGGGTGCGTTTTGTCTTATAATAGCGCAACTTTCTTTTGGGTGGTACGAAATGGCGTATGAAGTTACGGCGACAAGGCGGCGTCCGCAGTGTTTTGAAGACCTTGCAGGGCAGGAATTTGTCGCGGAAACTCTTAAAAATTCTATAAAGACAGGACGGATTGCGCACGCATATTTGTTTTCCGGACCGCGCGGGTGCGGCAAAACTTCTACCGCCCGCATTCTTGCAAAAGCCTTAAATTGTCAATCTTCAGATGCGCCTTCCGTACAGCCGTGCGGACAGTGCGAATCCTGCAAGGCGATTACCAACAGTTCCAGTATCGATGTTATCGAAATCGACGGCGCGTCCAACACAAGCGTAAACGACGTGCGCCAAATTAAAGACGAAGTCATGTTCCCCCCGAACAACGGCAGATACAAGATTTACATAATCGACGAAGTACACATGCTTTCTACAAGCGCGTTCAATGCGCTCCTTAAAACGATTGAAGAGCCGCCGCCCTACGTGATTTTTATCTTTGCGACGACGGAATTGCAGAAAGTCCCTGCGACGATAAAAAGCCGCTGCCAGCAATACAATTTCCGCTTGGTAGGTGTTGAAAAATTAAAGTCTCTGCTTTCCGACGCGGCAACGGAACTCGGCATTCAGGCGGACGATGAGGCTCTTTATTGGGTTGCGCGGGAGTCAGGCGGTTCCGTCCGCGATTCCTACACGTTGTTCGACCAGGTGGCAGCGTTCAGCGGCGGACACATTACTTATGAAAAAATCCGCGATAAGTTGGGCTTACTCGGCGTGGAGCGGCTTAATTCCATTTTTGAATCGTGCGTAAAGTCCGAATCGGAGAGCGTCGTTCAGCATATCAATGAATTTCTTGAATCCGGCATTTCGATTGAACAACTTATCTCCAACAGCGCGGAATATTTGCGCTCTCTCCTTTTGATAAAAAACGGCGTAACAAAAGAAGCATTGCTCGGACAATCCGGCGACAGGTTCAGTGCGGCGGTTATTGCCGCATGGAACACGGTACAGGTTGAGCGTGCGCTTTCCGTTTTTTTGCAGCTATACCGAGACATCCGCTATTCCGTTTCTCCGCGTTACGAACTGGAACTCGCATTCAGCCGCTTGTGCTGGCTTACTCAATACGTTTCTCCGCCGGAAGTAAAAGCGTCCCTTGACGCGGCGTATAATCTTCTTGCCGGAAATGCACCGGCGCGGTCGGAACCGAATCACGGCGGAAGCGGTATTACAGGTACACAGTCGGCAGAAAATACCGCGCGGCAAAGCGTCGGCTCAATCACCGCCGAAATAAATCAATCTGAAGTTTCCGATACGAATACCGATTCCGGAAACACCGCTCGGACTCAAGACGCGCAGAAGCCCGTTATTCCGGCAGGAATGCCGCAATTTTCCGCGCTGAGCGGTAACAGTGCCGCAAGCGAAGGACAAAACTCAGGAGCCGGACACCCTTTTTATAACGGCGGAACGCTGCCGCCTCAACAATCGGCGGAAACGGAATCTACGGAGCGGATTGCCGAAAATCCTACCCGTGCGGCTCCCGAAAAGGATTTTAGCGGAAACAGCACCTTACACGGAATGCAAACGGGCAGCTCTGAAAATCAAAATCAATCAGAAAGTACAAGCAGCCTGCAAGTCTCCCCGCCTGCTCAAGTCCCGAAAGCAGAACAGGATTGGTCGGATTTATATTCTCCCGACGATGAAAGCCCCGATACGGCAGATGATTATTCTTACGCGGAAAGCGAATCGGAAGTTGAGCCGCAAGATGAGAACGAAAGCGAATATCATTCACCCGATGAGTCGGCGGAAAATCCGCCGGATATTCATGAAAGCAATGTAACGTTTAACGCACCGGACGGCAGCTCCATCACGATGGGAAAACTGTTCGGTTCGGTAATTGCGGAGCTTAAAGTCGATAACGCGGGACTCGGTGCGGCTTTAATGAATACCGGACGATGGGAACTTTCCGGCAATAAAATCACGACTTCCATCGGCGCGGAATACCAGAAAAACTTTATCGAACGCGAAAAAAGCAAAATTCTTTCAATAATCAACAGATATTGCCGTGCTGAAATGCAGTTTGAAATCACTCTTGAAAAAAAATCTGCAAACGACAAGCCTGCAGAACTTCCTTTGCAAGTAAAAATCTTATGCAATACATTTAAAGGCACGCCCATCGGCGTGTAATTCAAACTAACCCGCTCCGAACAGGTTTGACATATATAAAGAGGAATACAATGAATCCATTTGAATTGATTAAAAATACTGCGGCATTAAAAGAGCAGACCGAAAAAATGCAAAAAGAACTTGAAATGCTGACTGCAGAAGGTTCTTCCGGCGGAAGAATGGTGGTCGTAAAAATGAACGGCAAATTTGAGATGACGGATATAAAACTTGATCCGCTTTGCGTCGATAACCGCGACATAAAAATGCTGGAAGACTTGATTGTAGCCGCGCAGCATGATGCGGTTTCAAAATTACAGGATATGTTAAAAGAAAAAACCGGTTCCATGCTTCAGGGACTGAATCTTTCGGACTTGGGACTTTAGCAATGCCGAATATAATCGACGGTCTTACGCAATCCTTTGCGCGGCTTCCGGGCATCGGTAAAAAAAGCGCGGCGCGGATTGTAAATTATCTTCTTAAAGCGGATAATGTTTTTGTGCAGACGTTCGCTTCGCAGATTGCGGATTTGCAAAGCCGCATAAAGCCGTGTTCCGTGTGCGGCGCATGGACGGAAGAAGAATTGTGTCAGATTTGTTCAAATCCCCTGCGGGACAGTTCCGTTATATGCGTGGTGGAACAAGCTCAGGATGTTGCAACAATTGAAAGCGCGGGCGGATACAACGGCGTTTTTCATGTATTGGGCGGTGTTATTGCGCCGCTTGAAGGCATAGGCGCGGCACAGTTGAATATCGATTCTCTCGTAAAACGGGTACTTGCAGGCGGCGTTTCGGAAGTTATTCTTGCAACAAACCCGACTTTTGAAGGAGACTCGACCGCGCTTTATCTGCATCAGATTTTGAAACGCAGCTGCGACGTAAAAATCACGAGGCTTGCAACCGGTATTCCGGTCGGCGGAGATTTGGAATACGCGGACAAACTTACGCTTGCCCGCAGTTTCCGCGGACGCTCGGAAGTGGGTTGATTGGTATGGAAATCAAGTTTTATCCCAAAGAGCAGATATCCCGAATGCCGAGTTTCTCTA
>CAUUVZ010000037.1:0-24812 GCA_963548875.1 uncultured Treponema sp.
AGGAAGAAGCATGGGAAAAGGGAGAAATACAAGGCATGAAAAAAAATAAACTTGCCAATGCAAAGAATTTCCTTGCAGAAGGAATAAGCGCGGAATTGATTGCAAAATGTGTGCAGTTACCACTTGAAACCGTTATAAACCTGCAAAAAGAAGTTTTATCGCACAGATAAGAACACGCCGTTGCTGACACATTGCACGCCGCTTTCAGGCTATGCAAAACTTGTTGAATATGCACAAGCGGCTAAGAAAAACGGTATACAAAATCCGATAGATTTTGCTGTACGGAAATGTATCTCGGAAGGCGTGCTTGCACAATATCTTACACAAAAATCAACGGAGGTACGAAATATGCTCATTGCAGAATACGACTATGACACAGATATGCGGGTAAAGCAGGAAGAAGCATGGGAAAAGGGAGAAATACAAGGCATGAAAAAAAATAAACTTGCAAATGCAAAGAATCTTCTTGCGGAAGGAATAAGCGCGGAACTGATTGCAAAATGCGTACAGCTGCCTCTTGAAACCGTTATAAACCTGCAAAAGGAAGTTTTACCGCACAGATAGGACACGCCGCTGCTGACACATTGCACGCCGCTTTTGGGCTATGCAAAACTTGTTGAATATGCACAAGCGGCTAAGAAAAACGGTATACAAAATCCGATAGATTTTGCTGTACGGAAATGTATCTCGGAAGGCGTGCTTGCACAATATCTTACACAAAAATCAACGGAGGTACGAAATATGCTCATTGCAGAATACGACTATGACACAGATATGCGGGTAAAGCAGGAAGAAGCATGGGAAAAGGGAGAAATACAAGGCACAGAAAAAACAAAACTTATCAATGCAAAGAATCTTCTAAAGTTGAAATTGCTTTCTCTGGAGCAAATTGCAGAGGCAATACAACTGCCTCTGGAAGATGTAAAAAAACTTTCTGCTGCAACGGAATAACGACATTGATTAGAACACGCCGCTGATGACACATTGCATGCCACTTTCAGGCTATGCAAAGCTTGTTGAATATGCACAAGAAGCGATACCGTTACATCATTTAAAATATGAAATTTACCACCTGAAACTGTAACTTTTACAAAAGCATCAAAATATGCACAAAAAAAGACCGCGGCGTTTTGCCGCGGTCTTTTTGCTTTAGAAAAGCAGTTTAAGTTATAACCTACTGAACACTTACTGTGCCGTCACCAACGTTCCATGTTGCTGTGAACGTTGACTCGGAAACGGTAACATCAAACTTTGCGTTATCACCATTATATACAGGATCTGCACCGTCTGCTGTACAGCTTACAACTTTTACTTCCCATGTTGCGGTGTCGCCGGGCTTTCCAATAACCTTAACCTCAGTAGCAAAGTCAGCTGTTCCAGATGCACCTGCACTTGCAAAGCGCTTTACAAGTGCAGGTGCATCAGTCTTCATCTCGGCAGGAGTTTTCCCGCCCCAGCTAAGAATCGGCCAACCGCCTTTCCAGTTCCATGGAGTTCCACCTATGAAATATTCAGTGCCGTTTGTAGCACCAACCAACTTGAACTTAAGCGTATACTCGCATATTGGAGTGATTCTTACGGAAACGCTCTTATCAGGATAGACCTGGATTGTTACACGGTAAGGCTTACCGGCAGTAAGACCTGATACGGCAAAGTTACCTTCAGTTCCATTAAGTTTAACGAACTTGTCGTCGGCATTAACGGTAACGCCGGCACCCAACTGCTTGTTATGCCATTCGCTGTCGTTAATTCCCATAACTCCAGTTACAGCAGTAGCTCTGATATCCATAGAGTATGTCACAACACCGGTGTTGGCATCGGTAACCGCGCCTGAAATAAGGTTCTTCGCACCGAAATCCCATGTAGTTGTTCCTGCGTTCGCCGCAAATACATCACCAACAAGGTAAAGTCCGTCAAAGTAATACGGCACAGGCGGTAAACCGGCAACCTCAACCTTCGCCTCTACAGTCGCAAGCTCTGTAGCTGTAACTGTAATTTTGTACTTCATATTCTTTGTAAGCCCGGTGATTCTTACGTTTTTACCACCGCCAGTTTTGTTGTCATATACAAGAGTTGCTTTGTCGCCTACTTTTAGTTCAAGCTCTGTACCTTCGCCGCCATACGCGCCGCTGTTCCAATCGCCTCGTGTAGTTATTACTTTCCACTCCGCGGATTCTGTCGTAGCCGTAAACTCATAGGTATAGACACCACTTGCTTTGTCAGCTGTTGTCCAAGGGGTCGTGTTTGTCCAGCTGTTGAACGCACCAGGTGTACCACCGCCTGAAAGATCAATACGAGAAGGTACAACATCATGCAGGTTTCCGGAACAGCCTATAAGACCGAGAGCAAGAGCACCTGCAACAACAAATGAAAGTATTTTTTTCATTGATTTCTCCTAAATAAATTTTTTAGCTTTTCAGCCGCTGTCTGTTTAATCGGCAGACAAAAGCTTGTTGAATGCCGGCTATAAAAAGCCGGCTATATTCAATTCGCTTTCACAATTACATATTAAATATCCCAACGTACACCAACGCGGAGTGCGGCTGTACCTTGGTAGACTTCAACAGCATCCTGTGAAGGGCTGTCTGAACCCTTTTGCATACTCTTACTGCCGATTTCATAGTTGTCCAGATTAAGCTGATCCTGTCCGTCGCCAAAGTTCTTATAGGGATCCATATCGTATACAAACTGAGCATATACAATCGGTTTTTTCATTGCCTTAAACTTCTTTGAAACGCCTACACCGAATCCGAACGGGTTATTTACATCCTTCTTCGTTGCTGTTTTTGAACGCAAACCTAAGCTTACGTCAGCCTTCCAATCATCTGTGAATCCGAGTGATGCAACAAGAGTATTGAACATCTGGTCGCCGCTGTTGTTAAAGCCGTAGTAAACATCAACACCCTGAAGTACATCCGACAATTCCGACATAGAGAATTTAAGACCTGCATTGGAGAAGATGAAATGGTCGTCTGTTGCACCATACTTTCCTTCCGTGCGGTACTTAATCTTACCGTATGCGGAAACATCCGATTTCATACCGATTGCATCGGAAAGATCATAATCAGCTTTTAAGAAACCTACGAAGATTTTCTCATCTTTTGCCTTAAATGCCCAGCGTCCATTGTCAACCTTATTGCTGTTATAGAATGTTGCATAAACATCATAATCGGTTGTAGTGAACGGAATGTCCATGTACGGTTTGATATTGATTGAAAGTGCTTCAATCGGCTTTACCGTAGCATTAAGAGTGATGCGCTGTGTATTAAGTTTTCCTAACTGTGAAGTCTGAGCATCTTTTCCATCGTCTGCATGGTGGTCGGCAACATAAAGCATATTTGCTTCCATTCCGCGGAAGCGGTAATCGGCAGTAACGGAGAGCAATTTGTTCGGCATTTCGTAACCGACTTTGAATTCGCCGGCAGTGTGCTTTGTGAAATCGAAAGAATCAGTAAGCTTAACTGCAGAGCGAGAATATCCGCTAAGAGCCATCATATCCCAGAAGATTCCGTTCGGAACCGAATCAAGATTTTCATAAACGTTGAACAACATCTGTCCCGCAAGTGTAACAGGTCCTACGGCACCCTTCGCACCGAAGATAATATCATGTTCAAACGGTTTTACAAACAGGTGGTCGCCAAGATAGAACGAATTGTACTGAACTTCTGCAGTTACACCGGCAACTTCCAAATCAACGAATGACCATAAACCGTATTTTGTACCTTTGCGGTCGGCGGATTTGTTAGGTGCGAATGTAAAGTTAATCTTTGCAGGTCCGATATTCTGAAGTTTTTCACCGAGAGAGAATGCAGCAAAACCACCAACATGTGTATATCCTGCATCCCAGTTGCTTCCGTCAATAGTAGTCCAGAGGATTTTCTTGTTTGTATCCGGCTTTGCATAGTTAAAGCCTGTATACCAGTTTACATAGGGTGTATTAAATCCGAATTTAAGATGTCCAAGAAAAGGATTTGTTCCCGGACCTGCTCCACCTGCGGAATTATCAGTCGTACCTGCAAGATAAGACACCGGATGTGCGAAAATTCCTGAAGCAAAGTCTTTAAGACCGTCTTGAAATTTTACAATTTCATTACCGAAATCATCTTTCCTATAAAGATACAGATCACCGCCGTTCTGAACAGGATCAAGTTCTCTTTCTGCAAGTGCGAGCTCGATATAGAAAGGAGCGTTCGGAAGGAACATTCCGGTAAATTTATCATAGGATTTAGCTCCCAATGTAACATTGGTTAAATCCAATCCCTTAGACTTAGGATCAGTAACTTTACCGGTTCTGTACTGACTCTGCAAACCGAACATTGTCCATGAAACAAAATTGATTTTTGCTTTTGCAGTACCGGCCTCATCACCGCCACCGCTGGAAACCATATCTGCAACAACTACGTGACCGTTCTTTCCTCCGAACCCGTCATCGACGAAATCCGGTGCGCGAAGGTCTGTAGTCCAGTTTCCATCGGAAATAAACTTATAACGAAGTTCATCTTTCGGTGAAAAAGTTTTTGTAAGTGTAAAGCCTTTGTCGGTTTTGGTCATCGGCAAAGCACCGTCCTGCCATGATGTGAAGTCTCCTGCAAGCAGGACTTCATTTGCACGAGGGTTTCCGTAGAAGAAAGTAACTTCAACATTCCCGTCGTCAAGCTTTTTCGCTGAAACATCTGCAAACATCGCTGCCGCAGCAATCAGTGAAACCGAGATGAAAGCGAATAATTTTTTCATCTTATCCTCCAAATTATAATTGTGTAAAAGAATAGATATGATCAAAAAACTCGTGAAATTGAAACAAAACTTTCGGCAGCTCAAATATCCGTTTTGAAGCAAGAAAACATATAGCCGAACAAGAATATCGACCGCAAATAACTTTTTCCAATCGCAGCAAGCTCCTTTTACAGATCCATTCTACTTACATTACATAATTCTACAGCTAGTTTTTTTTATGTCAAGAAAAATAGTTACAGATTGTAGGTAATTTTTATCAAGGAAAAACAAAAAATTATAATAACGACACAAAAAATCACGATAAAAATCAAATTAAAGACAGTTCCGAACAAATAGAATCATACGGCTACGGTAAATCTAAAAAGATCGTAAACTTCCGCACCGCAAATTCATCACATAGACTCGGACAATTTTTCCGTTTTATCTCTTTTCAATTTCGTCGTATCTGTCCGAAACGCCTTTGTTTCTTGCGCGTATTCCGTAAGTTTTGCGTATCCCGAAAGCGGCAGACAATGCTTCCGCAAAGGCGTGCCTATCCTTGCGGTAAAACTTCCTTTTGTAAATTTATAACGGTTTCAAGAGGCAGCTGTACGCATTTTGCAATCAGTTCCGCACTTATTCCTTCCGCAAGAAGATTTTTTGCGTTTGCAAGTTTGTTTTTTTGGGTGCCTCTAACTTCACCGGCTTCAAGACCGTTTTCCCACGCTTCTTCCTGTTTTACCCGTATGTCCGTGTCATAATCGTATTCCGCGATAAGCATATTGCGCACCTCCGTTGATTTTTGCTTAAGATAGTCTGCAAGCACGCCTTCCGAAATGCACTTCCGCACTGCAAAATCTACAGGATTTTGTATACCGTTCTGCTTTGCCTCTTGCGCGTATTCCGTAAGTTTTGCGTATCCCGAAAGCGGCAGGCAATGCTTCAGCAAAGGCGTGTCCTTACACTTGTTAATGTTATACGTTTTAACGCAAAGTTCAAGCAAAAAACTTACTCCGTCAATCCGTTCAAAAGAATCGGAAAGTTTTAACAGTTTTTCTTTAGGATAATCTGCGGTGCCGTTGTAAATAACGTAAAACTCAGGAGATGGAAGCGGAAGTCTGTTTTGTCTGTAGCGTTTTTCAAGAGGGATGAGTTTTTCGTAAAGTCTGCAAATATATTCCAAAAACCGCAGAGGCATATTTTCGTTTACGCTTGATTGCTGTTCAACAAGAATTACCATTCTTCCGTTTACGAGCATCGAAACGTCGTTGTACCGTCCCGTGTAAACGGTTTGCTCGAGAATCAGCGGTTCTACGGACGTATTTTCGATTTTGAGATTCGTTCCGTGCAGTGCGTTGTAGAGCGATAGGAAATTCTCCTTTGCCTCAGCGCATCTGCCGAACAGGTCGACGAATACGGTGTCTTTGTACGTTCTTTTTTCCATCTTTGCAATCCCCTGTGCAATTAAGCGGGCTTACATGATATTTATAGCGGAGACTGCATAAATTCGGCAAAGGAACGGGAGAAAAAAAACGGAAAGGAGAATGAATATTTTTAATCTTATCGAGATTGTATTAAGTCCCTCTGCAATATAAACCGCTTAAACTTTGCACAGTACGCAATTAAGTCGAAAATAAATGACGGCTCTGCGATTTACGTCCGTAAATCCCGCCCGAGGACTCACCTAAAATGTCGTGTTTTTACAAAGTGCAAGCAAACCTTGCACTTCCGCACCGGACAGTTCTCTAAAAGAGCCGCTTTTCATATCGCTTATGGTAAGATTACCGATTCTAACGCGTGTAAGATGCTTTATTGCCGCACCTTCGCTTTGAAATACATTGCGGATTTCGCGGTTTTTACCTTCGATTAGAACGATTTTCATACGATGCGCATTAAGTTCCTCTGCGCGGCGGCACTTGTAAAATACGCCGTCAACCCGCACACCTTTTTCAAAACGTTCGGCAAGTCCGCGCGGAAGATTTAAACTCGTATCGACTATGTATTCTTTTTCAAGCTCTGCAGACGGATGCGAAAGAATGCGCGCAAATTCTCCGTCATTCGTAAACAAAATCAGTCCTTGACTGAACATATCCAGTCTTCCTACGTTGTAAAGCCTTTCGGAATAGGCGGCTTTAAGCAAATCCGCCGCAACGGGACGACCTTTTTCATCGGAAAGAGAACAGACATACCCGGACGGTTTATTCAGCAGAATGTAGCGTTTTTTTTCTTCGATAAAAACTTTTTTTCCGTCAACGCGCACATCATCCCCACTGAAAACTTTTGTTCCCGCCTGCGTAACGATATTTCCGTTCACACTGACATTTCCGTCCGCAATCAATTTTTCGGAAGCACGGCGGCTTGCAACACCGCAATGCGCAAGGTAGACTTGCAAGCGCATCGGAAATTCGTTATCGCGCAAGTTCGAACCTCTCTTCTTCGTTGTCATCCAGACGCGGCAAGTCGGCAATCGTGTTGAGGCGGAAGAATTTTAAAAATTCTTTTGTAGTACCGAATTGAATCGGGCGTCCCGGCACGTCTTTTCGACCTACTTCTTTGATAAAATTGCGCTCGGAAAGCAGGCGAATCATATTGTCCGCACTAACTCCGCGTATCGCTTCAATTTCTCCGCGCGTTATCGGCTGTGAATACGCGATAATCGAAAGCGTTTCCATAGCCGAACGGGAAAGTCTGCCGCTGTTTTTTTCACCGTAACGCTCGCGCAACACATTCCAGAATTCCTTTTTAGGCATGAGGCACCAACCGCCCGTAATCATCCCCAGTTCTATCCCGGAATTTTCCGCCCCGTACTTCTCTTTTAAATTTTCCAAACACGAGCGCACAACTTCTTCCGAAAGTTCCGCCGCATTTGAAATCGTTTTTTCTGATACCGGCTCACTTTCCAAAAAAAGTACCGCTTCCACCAATGCGGTTTCTTTTTCCAATTCCATATTCATACCCGAATTATAATAATATTTTGCATCCGCCCGCACACAAAAGCAGTCATCCAAGTCTTAAAAGCGTTTACGGGCGAAATTATGCTTTTTACGCTTTAAGCGAGCTTAAAAAAGCTCTTAAAAATCTCAATCCGCATAAGAATCGGTATCATCACCGGCGGCAGCGGGATTATCTACCGTTATGTCGATATTTACGGACTCTTCGCGCCCGTCCGCACGCTTAAGAATTTTTATATCGCCGAAAAGTTTGTTTTGTAAAATTCTTATCATACGGAATTTCACCGCTTCAAGAATCGCCATAAACGCGCAAATGACATCCATTTCATTGCCGCTGCGCGTAATAAGCTCCGTAAACATAAATTCGTTCCGATTTTCAAAAAGTTCGTTCATCAGCGTGATTTTCTCGTTTACGGAAATCTCCTCATACATATTCAAAATCTTTTCATTTGAATATTGCGATACCATATTTTTGAACAATTTTTGCATCTGCTGCAGCAAATCCCAAGTGTCTATTTCTTCCCACTCGGATTCTTTTTCATCAAACGGTAAAACACGTTGAATTTTACTGCGTTCAAAATTCCATTCGGAAGTATTTTCTTTTTCTTCCATAAGTTCGCTCAATTTTTTAAATTTCTGATATTCGATTAGCTTTTCTACAAGCTCTTGACGCGGATCTTCGGCTTCCTCATCGTCATACACAATCTCAATAGGAAGAAGCATACGGCTTTTCATATTCAAAAGCATCGCCGCCCACTTGTAAAATTCGGATAAATCGCCTAAATCCGTTTCCGTCGCATAATCAAGATATTCAAGATATTCTTCCGTAATCTGAGCAATCGGAATGTCATATATGTTTATTTCACTTTTATGAATGAGATACCAAAGCAAATCCAGCGGACCTTCAAAATCTCCCGCTTTAAATTTGCGCTTTATATCGTCGGCAGACTCCTGTTTTACCGGCTGCATACAAACCGCCGTCCGTTCACGCGTTTCTTCCATAATCGTACACCTGCAAAATTACGAATTCAGCAGCTCAATAAAATGCTTCTGTATTTCTACGGAGCATTTTGCTGCCCCTTGCTCGGGAAGAACTTTAAGATAGGACAAAAGTTTCTTCCTAAGAACAGAATCGGCAGAATCTTTTAAAATCTCAAGCGCAGGAAGAAGAACAAATTGCCTCTCGTGCATACGCGGATGCGGAATTTGTAAAGACGGCGTATCAAGTTTAATATTTCCGAATTCTTCGATATCGATATCAAGCGGACGCGAGCCGAAACGCACTTCTTTACTGCGATCGCGCCCGTATATGGCTTCCACCTCATGAATAAAATCCAGCATCGCAAAGGGCGTAAGCGTATCCGGAACCGTACACAGAGCCGCCATATTCAAGAATTTGTCCTGCTCGGCGACATACATGGGTTCGGTTTCATATATCGAAGAAAAACGAATATCACTTACAAAGTCTCTAAGCGATTTGCAGGCGCGCGCTAAAAGTTCAAGCGGTTCAATTCCGCCGGAACTTTTATTCGAACCCAAACCCAGTAATACTTCCGTCAATTAAAAAAGTCCGTCCTGTCCGGGCGCAGGAGCTTTTTTAGGCGCGGCAGTTTTTTCGGCAGGCTGAGCGGATGCGGTATCCGGATTTTTTTCGGCGGTTTTGGATGCGGCGGACGAAGAGGGAGTCTTTTTTGCGGCATCGGCGTTTGCTGCCGTTCCGTTTTTATTCTTCAACACTTGCCCCGGAAAAATCAAATTACGCAAATCGCGCTCAAGACCGTCTGCAAAATCTTTATTCTGCTCGATAAAACCTACCGCATTCTCATGCCCCTGTCCGACTTTTATATCGCCTTGCGTAAACCATGCGCCGCGCTTATCGATAAGTCCGTGTTTTACAGCGGAATCGAGCAGGCTTGCCGCGCGGGAAATTCCTTTACCGAAGTAAATATCGATTTCAACTTTGCGGAACGGCGGCGCAACTTTGTTCTTTACAACTTTTACGCGGACACGATTGCCTACGACATCTTCATCACCCTTCGAATCTATCGACTCCGTTCTGCGGATTTCAAGACGCACGGAAGAATAAAATTTAAGCGCGTTGCCGCCGGTAGTCGTTTCCGGGCTGCCGAACATAACGCCGATTTTCATACGTATTTGGTTTATAAAAACAAGAATACAATTCGATTTTCCGATTATTGCAGTCAATTTGCGCAACGCCTGACTCATAAGACGAGCCTGCAAACCCATGTGGCTTTCGCCCATATCTCCTTCGATTTCGGCTTTCGGGGTAAGAGCTGCAACGGAATCGACAACGATTATATCGACCGCACCCGAGCGTATAAGGCTCTCCGTAATCTCAAGTGCCTGCTCACCGGTATCCGGCTGAGAGACCCACAACTCGTCTATATTTACGCCGAGATTTTTTGCATATTGCGGATCAAGCGCGTGTTCCGCATCAACGAAAGCCGCAATTCCACCGAGCTTTTGCGCTTCCGCAACGGCGTGCAAGGCAAGCGTCGTCTTTCCCGATGACTCAGGCCCGAACATTTCAATTATTCTTCCGCGCGGATAGCCGCCGATTCCAAGCGCTTCGTCAAGCATAATCGAGCCCGACGGAATTATATCGATTCCCGCGTAATTTGCGTGCGTTCCGAGCTTCATTAAAGAGCCTTGCCCGAACTGTTTTTCAATCTGCAGCCGTGCCGCCTCAAGTGCCTTTAATTTTTCAGGCATATCATTGTTTGCTTCAGCCATTTTTTTCAATCCTCCGGTTTAAAAATCATCATGTATATATATATAGGGGACTTATATGCGTTTCCGACAAATTTTACAAAAAAAAACATATTTTTATTTATTTCCGGGCATTTCAAGTATATCTTTCACACTTTGATACACAGCTCTTCCCTCAAGACAAAGTTTTCCGTCTTCGGAAGATATTTTTGCAAGGACGCGCACGGGTTTTGAGCTTTCGATTGTAGGAAGAACATTGAATTTTACGGGAACGACGCCTTCAACTTTCTGCATAGTCTCATAACCGACAAGCAAATCGAACGAATAGGAAGAAGCGTTCTGCGCTGCGTTACTTAATCGCCCCGACCAAATAACCCAACAATCCATATAAAGCGAAACGTCATTTTGAACTTCCGAATAAGGCGGAACATCTTTTATAGTGTCGAAAGTCGGTTCTTCGATATATCCCATGAGAATGCGGGCATTCTGCTTTACAAGATTCGAAGCGTTGGAATTCAAAATCCTATTTATTTCGATTTGAGCCGCATTATCGCGGTAAGACTGGAAATACGCCATCGCTTTTTTGTACGAAGCCGAAATCTGCTGCGCCGACAGAATATATTTATAAGCCCCCGAAGACATATCCGATTCTTGCGCATTCTTACGCTCGTCGACGGTAAGAACAAGACTGCTTAAATCCGCGCGGGCGTTTGCGCCGGAAGAATTAAAGCGCGATGAAAAGTAAAATACTGCAAGCGCACCTAAAATGCACGCAAGCACGGGAAAAACAATTCCGGCAATTTTAAGAGGATTTGTTCCAAGCGGCGGATAAAATTTTTCGATTTTTCCCGTATCGACCCATTTGCAAATCGTACCGTAATCGCCGTCGGTTTTAATAAATTCCAGAGCCGCCGAAGCGATTTTATTCATGGGATCATTATCAAGAATTTCCACATAATACTGAATAGCGCGAGCCGTATCTCCGCGCCTAAGAAAAATAACCGCTTGCCCCAAAAGCAAATTGGTACTTGTAAGCTTTATATTACGCGCGCGTTGAAAATACGACGAAGCCGCCCCCGTATCGCCTGCATAAAGACAGGCGGTCGCAAGAAGAATATAATAATCGAAATTTCCATCGTAGATTTCGCGGCGGCTTTCGAGCATGGTTATCGCTTTATTAAAACGCCGCCGATTCATCATGGATTGAGCAACAGCCAGAACATCCCGCATCATTCTTTCAGCCTCAAAATCTCCATGATTGCGTCAAGCTCGGCATTAAGATTCAAAATCTCTTCACGGTTTACTTTTTCCGCATCATTTTCGAGGTCATCTATACGCTCCAATAATTTGCGGACATATTCGTAATTTATTTTTTCCGGAGGAATCAAATCGGGATTAAAGTCAACGTTTGTTTTTTCAGGCTGAGATATTGCAGAATCCGCACCGGAAGAATTTTCGGAAACGGAATCGTCATCTTTTTGCAGAGCCTCGCTTTGAGAGTCTTCCGTGTTTACAAGTTTTTCTCCGAACGTATCGATAAACTTTTCTCCGGCAGGCTTGGCACCGTCGGAGGCAAAAGCTATATAGTAGACAAAAGATGTTTCTTGCCCCTGAGAAAGATGTACCGGCTCCCAGTTCAGAGCGACTGCGGAATTGTTATAAGACAATACGGAATCGAAAGTTCTCGACTGGATTACGGACGGAATCCAATTCTGCAGCAGCAGCAAATCTTTATTACTCAGAGATACGGCTTCCATAGGAGTAATATCCGCGCCGTAAATCAAAATTTGCATGGAAGTCTTTTTATTTTCCGAAATTATCCATTTTGCTTTATCAAAACGCCTAAACTGCATTTCCGTATTTACGACAACATTTTCCGCAGTAGAAAAATGAGAAATCGACTGCTCGCCCAATATCGTATCGAGTACGTTTTTTAGTGCGAAATCGGCAGCTTTTTTGCCTATATTTTTAACCGAAACCGTAACTTTTAAAATATCTTCGCTTCCGTTTAAGTCGGATTTCAGACATTCAAACTTTACGTGAACTCGCGCAACATCGGGGACAACGTAAATCAACTGTGCGCCGGTATCGTCTTTGCGCGCACCTATTACGATTCCGATATTATCCGTGAGCCTGTATTCTTTTTTGCCGACCCGCAGCGAAAAAAAGGAAGAAGTAAATTCGTCGTGTCCCGCAAGAACGGGGAAAGCAACTCCGTCCCTGTCAAGCGAATACAACTGAAAACTCCCCACCGTACCTTTTACGAGAACCTTTATATTGCCGACCGTATTTTCCATCGTTTTCGCTTGAAATACGCCTTCTCCGCCGAGCATACCTACAACTTTTATAGGCACCGAAGATTGCTTTTCCAGCTTTTTGCGTTT
The DNA here is from genome assembly GCA_963548875.1 of uncultured Treponema sp. Lineage (GTDB taxonomy): Bacteria > Spirochaetota > Spirochaetia > Treponematales > Treponemataceae > Treponema_D. The sequence continues at coordinate 12,779 of CAUUVZ010000037.1, forward strand.
TTTCAGTTCCGCAGCTTCCGCTTTTTTTTGTTCTTTGATGAGCTTTTTTTCCGCTGCGGAAAGTTTAAGCTTGCCGTTTACCGCAGGTGCAACGGTCAACGTCTCCGGCGCATCCGCATCAGTTGCAGCCGCCCGTTTTGATTTTGAATACGCGGAAAATAAAGACAAAAAAAATATTAACAAAAAAAACGAAACACGCAAAATTCGTAATCGACTATTCATTTGACACCTTCCGCAGTGCTGCGGACATCCAGAAGTTTTTGAGTTTCTCTGGCTTTTGCTTTAAGTTTTTCAAGAAGTTCAAGAGATTCGTTTGCTTCCGCCGTTTTGATTTTTCCGAGTTCTTCCGAAAGTTCCGCATTCTCTTTTTCCAAGTCCGCAACCTTTTTTTCAAGATCCGAATTATATTGTTTTAAATCCAAAAGCCGGCTTCTTGTCTGTGCCGTAGATTCCGAAGATGCAAGAAGAAGCTGCCTCTCGTATTCTTCTTTAGCCGCAAGATATTCTTCACCGGTTTGTTTCAAAAGATAAAGCAATTTTTCTTCACGCGCAGACTGAGCAATACTTTCAATTCTATACTGCGCCGCCGCAGCCTTTGCATCGTCGGGAAAATCGTAAAGAATCCGCGAATATAAAAGCTCCGCTTCTTCATAGCTCCCGGCGGCATAAAAAGATTCGGCTATCCAAAATAATGCGGATGCATACATCTCATGTTCGGGATATTGATGGCAAAAATCGCTCATCACAATTACCGATTTATCGTATTCGCCGAGATAATATAAAGCTCTGCCTTTGTGATATATGACATAAGAGACATATACGCTGTCAAAAAAATTTTTAAGATATATTTCGCAATCGTGAAAAGCATTTTTGTATTCGCCGGAATACATTTCAGCCGTTATGAGCATATAATATGTTTCGGCATTGAAATTTTCAGGATATGCAACAGCTTTTCTAAGTAAAAAAAGAGAGGAAATCCAATCGCCGGCACGAAAAGCATCCGCGCCTTGCACAAATGCCGAAGACGCAAGACTTTGCTCGCCCGCATAGGAATAAAAAAGCGGCAAAAAAAATGCCAAAACGGCGCAAGGCAGAATTTTTTTCACTTCAAATCCTCCGGTTTAAAGTCCCCGTTAAAAAAAGCAGAACCGGAAACGATTATATCCGCTCCGGCTTGTATAACGGAAGAAACCGTAGATTTATTTACGCCGCCGTCTACGGAAATCTTAAAATTCGCACCGATTTCTTCCCGTATTTTTTTTAGCTCGGAAATTTTTCTTACACAAGAAGGAATTATCTTTTGACCTCCGAATCCCGGATTCACTGTCATAACAAGAACAATATCCGCATATTCAAGAAGTTCCCGCACGGCGGCTACCGATGTTGAAGGAACAATAGAAATGCCGGCTTTTTTCCCAAGCGATTTAATCCGCTGCATTAAACGGTGAGAATGAACACAAGCCTCATAATGAAATGTAATCCAATCTGCGCCGGCTTCCGCAAAAGAATCAACCTGTGCTTCCGGATGTTCCGTCATAAGATGAATGTCAAAAGGAAGTTTTGTAATATTCCGGAGCGACTTAACTACAGGCTGTCCATAAGAAATTTGCGGGACAAAACGTCCGTCCATAACATCGATATGAAGAATTCCGGCACCGCCGGCTTCCGCGAATTTTACAGCATTTTTAAGATCCGCCAAATCCGCAGAAAGCAGCGACGGTGCAAGTATAAGTTCACTCATTTGCGCAATAATAACAGATGGAAATTATATTGTAAATATTGAAGAATAATGCCCCACGGAAATCAATTTTCCCAAAATCAGCCGATAGTCCGAATGCCGAGACTTTCTATTTTTATAAATATCGGATATTAACTCACCTAAAAAATTAGAATATACGAATAATCCGGGATTCCAAAGGGCTGCGGACGGTGGAACGTAATATGAAAGACACAATCGGTTCGCCGTCCGCTGCAATTTTGCACGGCAAAATTGCGTAAAAGATATCCGCTGGTGCCCAACTGAAAAATCTGCGGGCTATGACCGATTGAACAAGTTTCGAATTTTCGAAACTTGAAGCGGACAGAAAATAAGCTAATTCCGTAAAAACAATTTAACTGTCCGCCACTCCCTTGAAAGAAATGGTTTAAGGCTTGCCTTAGAAAAATATAAGCTTTGAGTTTATAAAACTCGAAATTGAAGATAATAAGTCATTAGGATTTAGAGTACGGAACTCAATGCTTTGAAAATTGATTTCCGTGATAATGCCCGGTTTCCGGTATTCTCCTATTTTTTTACAAAAAACAAAATTCACACAATGTTTTGACAGCGTTTTATATAGGCTACCCGGCGTTTTCATATACCCTCGAACTTTCCTGCAACTAAGATATTTTTTCGCCGTAATAAGATTTTTGACTTTTCATAAAACTTGCAGCATTTAGAATTTTACAAATCCCGGTATAGGGTTTACTATTAATGTGAATGGAGAATGTTTATCATGTCAAAGAAATTTTCCCTAAAAAACAAACTGATTTTTGTTTTCGGACTTCTTGTTGCACTTGCAACTTCTATTGAAGGCTTGCTGGCAATCCGTGTTACAAGAAAAGCTATTACCGAAAAAGTTGAAGAGCAGCTGACCACTAAAGCAATCGATACGGCAGAGATTATAGAGGGAAGACTTTCGGCTTTCCTCCAAAAAATGGAGGGAATTGCCCGAATGCCTTTTCTTTATGACGATTCCTATTCTTATCCCGAAAAGGCAATTCTTCTTCAAGCGGAAGCTGAAAACAGCGAGAAAGTAAAAGAATTCGATGTAATCACTATGGACGGAACTTTTTACTATGCAGGCGGCTCCGTAACAGTGCAAGAAAGAGAATATTTTAAGCAGGCAATCACCGGCAAAAACTATGTATCGGAGCCTTACACGGAAAAAGCAACAGGTTCTCTGGTAACAACGCTTGTCGTTCCAATTTATGGAAAGGACAACAAAATGACGGGACTTCTTTCTGCCGATTTAAAGGGAAGTTTTTTGTCGGACTGTATAAAAGATATAGATGTAGGACAAACCGGTTATTGTTATATCGTCGGCAAAACCGGAACAATCATCGCACATAGAGATTTTAGTCTCGTCGAAGACCTCAGTAACTTTCAGCAGGATGCAGAAACTAATCTGAAATTAAAGCCTCTTGCAGATTTTATAAACATTGCAATAAGCTCGGAAGATTCCTCAATAGGTTATTACACGTATGACGGAGTCAAAAATATCGCTTCATTTGCACCGATGAAAAGTACAAACTGGACGGTCGTTATAAAAGCTCCTTACGATGAGTTTATGAGGACGGTGAATGCACTGCGGGCTACAATGATTGCAATCGGCGTAATCATTCTGATTATAGCAGTTGTTATCGTATACATTGTTGCACTGATGATTATAAAACCGATTATGACAACGGTTTCGGCATTGAGGAACATTGCGCAAGGTGAGGGAGATTTGACCGTGCGTCTTCCCGTACACGGAAACGATGAAATTACCGAGCTTTCCGAATATTTTAATCAAACCATTGAAAAGATAGGAGCCTCCATTAAAGCCGTCGGCGATAATTCCGAAGTCATGCAGTCGATCGGAGACGAACTTTCTTCCAATATGACCGAGACGGCAAGCGCAATCAATGAGATTTCATCGAACATCGACGGCGTAAAACAGCAAGCGTTGACTCAAGCCGCGAGCGTTACAGAAACTGCCGGTACCATCGAAGAGATTATCCGCACAATCGAGAATCTGAACGGCAGCATAGGCACGCAGTCGGACAACGTAGTGCAGTCTTCGGCGGCGGTGGAAGAAATGGTCGCAAACATCGCGTCGATTACAAACTCACTCGAAAAAAGCGACAACATGGTAAAACAGCTTGCCGCCGCCACATCGGAAGGAAAATCGACGCTTTTAACGTCGAACACCGTAACGCAAAAAATTGCCGACGAGTCGGGCGGCTTGATAGAAGCCTCCAGCGTTATTCAGAACATCGCAAGCCAAACGAACCTCCTTGCGATGAACGCCGCCATCGAAGCCGCACACGCAGGAGAAGCCGGTAAAGGATTTGCCGTCGTCGCCGATGAGATACGAAAGCTTGCGGAAGAATCTTCAATGCAGGGAAAAACTATCACCGACACATTAAAGAAACTTAGCGACGACATAAACGGGCTTTCCGAAAGCTCTAAAATCGTGGAGGAAAAGTTTAACGCTATCTTCCAACTCTCGGAAAACGTACGCGGGATGAGCGCAGAACTGACCGCCGCCATGCGCGAACAGGAAAACGGCAGCCGCGAAGTTTTGTCCGCAATCAAAAACATAAGCTCCGTTACCGTAGAAGTTAAAAACGGCTCCGAAGAAATGCTTGTAGGCGGCAAAGGAGTCGCCGAAGAGATGCGTAAACTCGACGGACTTACGGCGGTCATCAAAGACAGCATGAACGAAATGGCTGCCGGCGTGCAACAAATCAACAACGCCGTGCAGGAAGTAAAAGATCTTGCCCGCAAGAACAAGGACAGCATCGAAGGACTCACGGAAGAAGTGGGTAAATTTAAGGTATAGTCTAAAGGGAGGGAGAGGGAACCCCGTCAGAGCAGGGTTCCCTCTCTCTCCCTTAACCCCACTCTCTCCTTCCCGCGCTGCTTAGGGCTCCGCCCTAAGAACCCGTACGAGTTTTTTGGTTTTTGACGGTCTAAAGACCATCGCCGAAAGCACCCGCCTGACGACAGCAGTGATTACAGCTCGGCTTTTTCTTTTGCAGCAAGAATTTCGATAAACAATTCCTGCGAAGAAATCGGTGCAAAAATATTTTTATACTCGTTGAAAACTTCCATGAAGAAGAAATATCGCCCCGATTATTTGAACCGGCGTAAGGTGCACGACTACCGAAGTACGGTCGCTGCCGAGCGTAAACGTCAAAGCACCCATATCCACAATGCTGTAACTTTTGCCAAGCCCAGTACTTGCCGCCGTTTAAGCGTAACCACATCGCTGTATACGGCTTTTACGGTGGTAAGTTCGGCGCAATACATAAACTCGCTCGAAATTAAAACCGACAAAGCGCGGTATTGAACGCCTATCCCGGCTGTACTAAAAAAGACCGGAGACATTTCCTTCCTCACGCCACCGTTTCAAATCGGGATATTCCTGTAGGAGTAATGACAAAGGTCCTTCAGGTTATGAATGAACTAAACCTTGAGGAATATTTTCCGGTTGATAACTTCACGATTTTCGAACGGAAAGGCAACAGATGGGAAACAGCTACTACGATGGAAATGAGTACATAAGCCGATACCGGGACGGCAGCATTTTTACTTGTTCAATAACTGTTTCATAAGACATTGGGGCGCTCCTGTGTAATTTAGCTTTCTATATTTTCTTTTTGCTCAGGTTGAGATATTTCAAGTATGTTGATAAGTTTACGAGCTTTCTCGTTTTTATCCGCCATATTGATAAGATGTGAAGAAAATGCTTGAACATCTTCAGCTTCTGCCTTCTGTACTACTCTCTTTATTAATTTACCATATTGAAGTAGTAAATCAATATGTGAATCAACAACAATATTAGGAAATATCGTACGCAGTGATTCCGTTTTCTGTTCCAGTTTACCTTGTTTCAATAGAAGAACTCCTATAATTGAAAAAAGGTCTTTTGTCATTTCTACATCTCCGCGGGTAAAAATATCTCTGATATTCTTTGCAATACTTTGTAACGAATGACGATCTTTTTCTGCTTTTTCAATCAAATATGTAATTTGAGATGTACAATTTGTAAAGACCGCTTCCACTTTCACATAATTTTTAATAACTTCTTCCAATGCTTCAACAGCATAATGCGGTAGCGTACTGTATTCTATTGTTTGATAAGCAAAGCCTTCAGTTTTGATTTCTTCAATCCATTGTTCTTTAGTAAGGTTCTTAAAGTACTCATCAAGTATATTCATACAATGTTGTGTCAACTTATTATTAATGTCTTCAGTACTTACAGCTTTAAAAAATTCAACGGGTATATTTGTTATATTAGATATAGTAATATCTTTGATTGCATACTCACTCCATCCATTTAAACGAGAAATCAATACTTCATGGGCAAGTCCTAGTTTTTTACTAATAACATCATACTTATTTAATATTTCTTCTATATCTGCAGTAGATATACCATAGTGGTTTTCAGTAAGTTTTTGTGCAACGCATTTATAAAGTGGAAAATTCATTTCCGGCAGATTAATAAGAATATCTCCATAAGTTGTGTAGTACTCAATTCTTTCCGAAATCTTTGCAGTGGTATTATCATCAGTGCTTTTAAAAATATTCTCAAAATAGCTTTGATATGAAAATTGATCAAATCGTGCAATTCTCATACAAATTAAGTCATAGTAAAAATCATTTTTAGTATCCCAACCAGTAAAGAGGGAGTATATATTGCTATCCGATAAGAGACCTTGTGGAACATGACGTTCCAATTCTTTTAATCGGGTGTATAATATTTCAATGTATTCTTTATTGCTCTGATTACTTTTAATGCTATCAATTAGTTTTGATTTGTATTTTTTAAAGGTATAATTTTCTACAATATGCGGTATAAATGTAACTTCCTTTAGTTTTTCAATCTCCAGTTCAGATAAATATGTATCAAGTTCATTATTGTCACAGCTAATTCTATAACTATTGATTTTGGATTCAGCAAGATTAATAAAGGCGATGAACTGTTCAATACTTAGTTTTTTTGAAGTGAGATAAGAAAATACATCAATATTTTTTAATTCAGAAATTTTTTTAATATCACTATAATATTGCTTAGGATTAAAATTCTTATCATTTGCTAATGTGTCTACAATAGCTTTTAGATATTGTATAGGTGTTTCAATATGTTTAAGTAATATATACTGATAATTTTCAAGTTTTATTTCTGCTTTACCTCTTGCTTTATTGTAAAGGACTTTCCAAATATGTTTGACATAAAGATCATCCGTTTCACCATTAAAAATTTCGTTAATGGCTTCTACAGCATTACTTATATTGGTAACAAGCGGTACAGCAGATTCTAACACATCTCTAAAAAGGGAAGATTTACTGATTTCTTTAACGGTATTTATATCTTTATTATCAAGTGACTGTTTAAGTTTTTCCTTAAATATGACACTCTCTACTTGCTCTGACGGCAGCTGGTAATGCAACGCTGCAAGATATTTTCCTAAGTCGCTATCATTTTTATATAGAAATTCAATAGCACCTAAAAAGGTAGGCGAGAATATCTCAATAATACCTTTTTCGGTTATGCTTTGCTTACCGAATATGTATAACGCAATGTATTGATAAGGTATGGGATCTTTTACAATTTGTTTAATTGTTACTATTTCATTTATAAATGCAATAATTTTTCGAGGCGATTGTTCTATTGTGAGCATGTCATATATTTGCATGACATTTTCATAATTGTTTTGATCAATTGTATTTCCAAATGCTTCATGCCACTGCATTCTAAAATAACCTTTCCAGTCCGACATAATAGGCGGCGATACTCTATAAACAACATCAAAGGTTTTATTGATAAAATCATCACCATAGCATATGTATTTATCTGCAGAAGTATTTTCTTTTTCTATCTTAGGTATTTGTATATCTTCTTTCTTAAAAGCATTTCGTATATGCAATCTATCAAAAGGAACAATAACCCATATCCTCTTATATCTTTCTTCTGCAAAAAAACTATGAATAGATGACCAAAGTTCTTGCACTTTATCGGACGGGAGTCTATCCATATTATCAAAAATGATAACAAGATTATTGTTCTTTAAATCATCAGATATTTCTTTTATCCAATCCTTAAAATCTTTTGAAGAAGGATTGCGTTCGGAAATAATCTCACGTGTTACAATATCTTTTCTATCTTTTGTATAAAAAGCAAATATTTCATTAAAAACAGATTTAAATTTCTCTTTATTTTTCTCCTCTTTACAAAAACATATTATACAAATATATTTTAATGTCTCAAAACACAACACAATTATTAATAAACATAAGGGTATAAAAAATATATATTTACTAATTATTGGGTGAGTTTTCTGTAATAAATCAGATATCGGTTTTAAAGTAGGTGCTATTATAACAGACAAAACACCTATAATAACGCCAATACTTAACTTTGGTATCGTTTTTACTTCTGTTTCTTTTGTTTTTGATTCGAGATTCTTACATTTTTCCTGCCATTTCTGGTCATTAAGAATTTTTTTCTCTTTAACAAGAAAATCTGTTAAATTTTCTAAAATCGCACGTCGTTGGATATCTTCTTGATGTCCCCATGCGTCATATAGAAAAAAATAAAAGTTTTGTTGGTCATGTTCACCTTGTTGCGGATTAAGCTGCTTTTCTACTATCTTTAACAGGTTTGATTTACCGGAGCCCCAAGAGCCATCAAGACCTATCATGCGGCAATCAGGATTATTTTTTATAGTATCACAAATATTTGCTGCAATTGTTGTATGTGCTTTACCGGCAAATAAATCTTCTGCACAAGGCATATTCTTGATAAGTTTAGGATATACGTTTGTTTCTGCATTCGTGTTATCCACCATCTTTATTTCCCCTCCACCACTTTCACTTCATCCTCCGTCAGCCCGTACAGCCTATATACAACAGTATTTATCTGTTTGTCCAAAATATCAACCCTCTGCTGCAAGAACTTCTTATCCGAATCGGAGAGCGCACTATTAAGCTGCTCCTGTGCGGCAAGCATTTGATCAACTAAAGCACTTAAATGTGTCTGCTCCGCTTCTGTTGGTACAATCAAAGGTAATCCAAGCAACGGTTCTTTATCTACTTGGAAGTTATTTCCCTGCATTTTTCCCTTATATCTCAGCCAGAACTTAATCACATTGGAATTTAAAAGAGCCGTTAAAAATTTCAGATTGAATCGTGTTGTTTTAATGACGTTATAGCTTTGTGAAACATAACAATCAAAATCAGTGTATGTAAAGCACGGTTCCGCCGTTTTCCGCAATGAAACAATCTTTTCGCCTCTAAAAAATTGCTCTTCCCGTGCACGATGCAGCCCATACGGTTTATTGTCGGATGTAATAACTTGGGTAAATCTGTCAAGATGAGCTTTAAGATGCGGGTATGGCTTCATTTCGTTTTTATTTTTAAACTTTGATGTTGTATATATCACCCATAGTTTATTATTTTCGTTACCGTAATATTTATGCAATTCTGTTGAAGTGTAAAAAGGTCTTACCAACTCCTTTTCTTCGGGCGATAAATTGAGCGCATTATATTCATCCATAGAGAGATTGAATATACCCGTACCTTGCAGATTTTCATCACCTAATGTTAGAGCAGATGTTTTATTACAAAAATCTTGAGGTGCTACAATTCCTTGTGCAATTTCGCCTTCTGTAAGCACGGTAATCCCGTTTTCTTTTATATGATTAAGAACGGCGGAAATTTTCTTATTCAAAAAGAGAATATATTTATCCTTGCAAGCATCCTTTACAATTTCCGCTTCAAATCGGGTTATATTCTCTTCTCCGTTTCCCGCTAAAAAATCAAGCACTTCAGACAGTTCGGCGCGGTCATTATTCAGCCGCGAATATTCAACCGAATAAGGCTCGTTTATTTGCATTTTTTGCATAATATATATCATAGTTTGAATTGATGCTGTTTGAAATACCTTGTAATTGCCGAAGTCCGTATATGTTACTATCTTTGCATTATCCAATACAAAGTTTCTGAATAAAGAAGCACCTGCATTTGTTATCCAATTATTCGGTGCAATAAATCCGACTAAACCGTTTTCTTTTGCAAAGCGAATTCCTTGATATCCGAAAAAATACCATAAATCCATTTTTCCTTGATAACATGGATGATTATGCAAACCTTCAAAGCAGCTCGTATCGGTATACTCTTTTACATACGGCGGATTCCCAATCACGCAGTCAAAACCGCCGTGTGCAAAAACATCAGGGAACTGTACATCCCAGTCAAAGGCGTTCACCTTGCGCTGCTCCTCTATACCGAACAACGTTAAATCCTTACCTGCGTAGTAATCCGTTCCGATAAGGCTGTTCCCGCATTTAATATTGTGCGACATATCCGGTAGAATTTTTGCCTGTATGTCGCTCGTTCTGAACAGTGCAGCCTGTCCCGTTGCGGAAAGCGCCTTGCCCTCATTTTCCAAGAGCTTCAAAAAGAGCGAGAGCTTTGTTACCTCAACCGCCTGCGCGTCAATATCAACACCGTAGATATTGTTCAGCAAAATGCGCTTTTTTTCTTCAATACTCAGCTTATACCCTTGAGTTGCTGCATCCTTGTAGATAAGCCCCTTCTTTTCCGCTTGTGCACGCCGCTCTTCCGCATAGTACCAATCCAAATGCCAGTCCAGCAGATACTGATATGCCCCGACAAGAAAGCTCCCCGAACCGCATGCAGGATCAACAAAACGCAAACTCTTTACCTCATCAGGAGTTTTGCCTTCAAGCTTTTTGCCGATTGTGTTTTCAACAATGTATTTAACGATATAAGGCGGCGTATAATACACGCCTCCTGCTTTTTGCACTTCCGGTTTTTCAAGAATTTCTATGCTGTGCCCGTTCTTTGTTTTGCGCGTAAAGCGGATAATCTTTCCTAAAAAACGCTCATAGATAGATCCCAATATTTCAACCGGCAGTACACTAAACTCATACTGACATTCAGTATAATAGAGCGCATTGATAATACTGATAAGCGTTTTATCCGCAACGGCAAGTTCGTCAAGCCATTAGTCGGAAGCAAACAGCCCCGCATTAAATTTAGCATTCGCACTTTCAAAAAGCTTCTGCACATTTTTATAAACAGCTGTTTTTTGCTCTGCAATTTTTTTAAGCTGATTTCCTTCTTCGATTTCTTTATCTTCACAAATCCGCAAAAAGAGCAGCCGGTCGATAATTTTCTGCACAGCGCCCGTCAAATTGAATGCATCGATTCCGTCATTATGCAGCGCAATATCTTCGGCAAGCACCATCCGCCATTTTTCGATCATATTCAAAATATCATCATCGACGGTCGCCGTTCCCCGCTTATCCTTCGTCCCTTCGTAATAGGTATCGAACTTACCAAGATCGACGGCATCCCAACTGATTTTATCATACAGCGATTCAAAATTTTCAGAGAGCTGATCGTAAGTCAGATACTCAATGCGGGCAGTAGCGGCAGTGTCTTTTTCGGACGGCTTAATCCGCGTATCGTAAATCGCCAATTCCTGGAAGTCCGTCAGCACCGCAATCGGCATCTTTGAGGTATACGCATACCGCCGCACCTGCAGCGCCGGTTCGGGATTTGTTTTAAGGTCAACACTCGGCTGCTTTGCTTCCACATACATCTTCCGCTCGCCGCCGTAACAGAGCGTATAGTCGGGATGCTTTACCTGACCGTTCATTACTACTCGGTCTTCGGTAATGACCTCCTGCCGGTCATACCGCGCACCCTTCTCGTTTTTGACATCCCACTTCAGGCATTCAAGCAGCGGATCGATAAACTTATTGCGCACTTCGCTTTCCACAAAATTTTTGGAAAGATAAAAAGTCTCATTTTCCTTAAATTGCCTTACCAGCTGCGCAACACGCTCCTTGCGTTCAGCCATCGTCATGTCTTTTGCCTTAATGGACACCTCGACTACTCCTATTATTTGTATATTTAGGGTATTATAGCACACTTATAAGGATTTAGTAAAGAAGAAAATTTAGAGACGAAAAAACTTATAGAAATAGGGAGCGGTTAAGAATTAATTCTTCCTAAAAATCCCCAGTGTTTCGATGTGATGGGTTTGAGGATAAAAATCGAATAGAAAATGTTTTTCTAACTTGTAGCCGGATACAAGAAGGCTTGCCGTGTCGCGGGCGAAGGTTACGGGGTCGCAGGAGATATAAAAAATCTGACGGGGCCCGCTTGTGCAAAGCCAAGACAGGGCTTCCTTGTCGATACCGCTCCTCGGAGGGTCTACAAATACCGTATCGAATTTCAATTTTGACTCTTTTG
>CAUUVZ010000038.1:0-22868 GCA_963548875.1 uncultured Treponema sp.
TATAAATACCGCACACAACTTACCTAAAAAATTAAAATGTATGAAAGAATTGGGATTCCAAAGGGCGCAAGTCCTTTGGTCGTGCCCAAGGAAGGTGGGGCAAGGGAGGAAAACTGCGGGCGGCGGACGGTAGGAGTGGATATGAAAGACATAACGGGTTTACCGTCCGCTGTAATTTTGCACGGCAAAATTGCGTAAAAATATCCACTGGTTTCCTCCCTTGAAAAAAAAGCTTAAGGCTTGCCTTAGAAAAATATAAGCTTTGAGTTTCCAAAATTCGAAATTAAGTCTATTAACTTTACTATAAATAAAAAAACATTTATATTTGGAACATGTTAGATAAAGTCTTGACTTTGATTTTCGGTTCACAAAACGAACGCGATGTAAAAAAATTGCGCCCGCTGCTCGCAAAGGTAAATGCAAAAGAAGACTGGGCGAAATCCCTTGCTGCGGAAGATTTTCCCAAGCAAACTACGGAATTGAAAAAGCGTCTTAAAAACGGTGAAACGCTTGACGATATATTGCCGGAAGCATTTGCGCTTGCGCGCGAAGCTGCGTTCCGTGTACTCGGAGAGCGGGCTTACGACGTTCAAATAATGGGTTCGCTCGTATTGAACTCAGGGCGAATCACCGAAATGAAAACCGGTGAAGGTAAAACGCTCATGTGCGTTGCCGCCGCCTACCTGAACAGCCTTTCGGAACAGGGTGTGCACATCGTAACGGTCAACGACTATCTTGCCGAGCGCGACGCGGCATGGATGCGTCCCGTCTATGCGTATTTGGGGCAAACCGTAGGCACGATTCTTTCCAACATGGACAACGACGCGCGTAAAGCCGCCTACAACTGCGATATCACTTACGGTACGAACAACGAGTTCGGTTTCGACTATCTTCGCGACAATATGCAGATAGATTTGGAGCGCAAAGTTCAGCGCGGATTCAACTTTTGTATCGTTGACGAAATAGACTCGATTCTCATTGACGAAGCGCGCACTCCTCTCATCATCAGCGGACAGGGCGAAGACGACACGTACAAATATCACGAAGTCGATAAATACGTCGACGAACTGACCGAAGTGGAAAAAGACCCGGCGACCGGCGACTATCCCGATGAAGTCGAAATGGAAGCACAAGAGCGTAAGAATATCAAAGGAGACTTTAAGCTCGACGAAAAATCCAAGCGGGTTTCCTTTACCGATGCGGGAATCAATCATATAGACGAAATTTTACACAAGCACAATCTTATTACCGGCTCCGTTGTTGACGAAGAAAACTTTGAGTTCGTGCATTATTTTACACAGGCGGTTCGCGCCCATCATCTTTATAAAAATGAAGTCGACTACCTCGTAAAAGACGGACAGGTGCAAATTGTAGATGAATTTACCGGGCGTATCCTTGAAGGCAGACGGTACGGAGACGGACTTCATCAGGCGATTGAAGCTAAAGAGCACCTCCGCATTGCGCAGCGTAACCGCACACTTGCGACAATAACGTTCCAGAACTTTTTCAGAATGTACAAAAAATTGTCGGGCATGACGGGAACCGCCGCGACCGAAGCCGTCGAATTCAACAAAATATATAAACTTGACGTTGTTGCAATTCCGACAAACAAGCCCATTGCCCGTATCGACGAGAACGATGAAGTCTATTTAAACGAGCAGGACAAATGGGAGGCAATTTGCAAAGAAATCGACGAGGCGCATAAAAAAGGTCAGCCGGTTTTGGTAGGTACCGTTTCCGTTGAAAAATCCGAACATCTTTCGGCAATGCTCACACGCAAGGGAATTAGGCATGAAGTTTTGAATGCAAAAAATCATGCTCGAGAAGCGGTGATTATCGCGGAAGCCGGCGCGAAAGGTGCCGTAACCATCGCAACGAATATGGCGGGACGCGGTACGGATATTAAACTCGGCGGAAATCCCGAATTCCGCGCAAGAAAGCGCGCAGGCACGAATGCAACTCCCGAACAGTACGAAGCCGCGTATAAAATCGAAAAGGAGCAGTGGCTCAAAGATTGCGAAGAAGTAAAACAGGCAGGCGGACTTTATGTTATCGGTTCCGAGCGGCATGAAAGCCGCCGCATCGACAATCAGCTTCGCGGTCGCTCCGGTCGACAAGGAGATCCCGGACGCAGTAAGTTCTTTATTTCGATGGACGACGATTTGATGAGACTTTTCGGCGGCGAGCGCATGAAAAATCTTATGAAACGCATAGGAATGCAGCCCGGTGAGCCTATCGACCATCCTTGGCTCAACAAGGGGATTAAAAAAGCGCAGGAAAAAGTTGAAGACCGCAACTTTGAAATCCGTAAGCATTTGCTTGACTATGACGATGTTTTGAACGAACAGCGAACTGTCGTATACGGTCAGCGCGACGCTATCCTTGCAGATGACGATTTGTCTGCCCGCGTTATGAATAATGCCCGAGACACGATAGAAGACATTTTTTACGACTATGAAATGTCCGCAAAATCCAAGACCAAACACGACGCGGCATTACATGAATTGAACGAAACGATAAAAAATATGTTCGGGCTTCAGCTGCCGCAAGAGCGTCTTACGGAAGAATCTCTTGCAGCTGCGCTCCAAAACGATATTACCGAAAAGGAAACGCTTGTCGGCAAAGAGAATCTGAATATGTTTATCCGCTATCAGTATATTCAGATAATCGATAAAAAATGGCTCGACCAGCTTGAAACTCTTGAGAGCCTACGCGACGCGGTTGCTCTGCGCTCTTACGGTTCCAAAAATCCGCTTACCGAATATAAAAACGACGGATTCGATATTTTCGATGAAATGCTCAATTCCATTAGGACGAGCGTTATGTCTCGCGTGTTCAAAGTACATATCCAACTGAGTCCTCAAGCACAGGAACAAAGGCGTCTTGCAATGCAGCACAACCGCTCGCAAATGAACGCAACTCACAGCGAAGCCGATTCGGGGTTCGGTGCATCCGGCTCGTCTATGGGCGACACTGCGCGGCGGCAGGCAGCAAAAGGAGTTATGCAGCGGCATACTACGGGAGAATCCGTAACGGTACGCCGTACTTCTCCGAAAATCGGGAGAAACGATCCGTGTCCGTGCGGCAGCGGCAAAAAATATAAAAACTGCTGCGGACGAAACGCATAAATCGCTTCGGATAAGAACGGATGCAGACGGGTAAACGGGATTTGAAAGATGTTACCATACAAGTTTTCCTGACGGAAAACTTGAGGCGGCGAAAAAAAGTAAAAGTCCGTAAAACCCGTTTTTACCGCCGCCTAATTACAAAAAATCGCTTTTCTAATCGCGCAAATTACGGAGTTTGCTAATATACGCCCAGCACAACGGGATCCGCCCAATACGAGCCGTATTTTATATTTTTTCCCAAAGCTTCTTCCCAAATTCCCTGAAGCGCAAAAGTTCTCCTGCGGGTTACCGTTTTATTTTGCGGCGATGACGGCTTAATCTCGTTCCAGCCGCGTGAAAATAAAATATGCTGTGCGTCAAGATTCCCGAAATAATATTTTTTAACATCCGTATCTTTTCGCCATGGCTGATAATCAAGCCCTGCGCCTAATGCGGGATCTGCCGGAACCCATCCGAATTCCGAAAGATAAAATTCACACCACCAGTGATTTTGCGCTTTCATGTCCGCATCGACAAGAATTCCGCTGTCCGGCAACGCAGGAATTCCTGCAGCCCTCAAAAGAGCCGTAAAAATTATCGCAAAATCGTAAGCGTCTCCGGTTTTCGTTTTAATCAAATCCAATGAAGAAATTTTTCCTCTGCGTACATCGTTAAGAACCGTAAAATTCTCTACCATGTAATTATAGGTAAGAGCCGCAATATTATACGCATTTTTTTCATTACCGATAATTTTCTTGAGCAAATCATGAACGGCTTCGTCATCGGAAGGAACACACTCGTCCGCACGCGTTGCATATTCATATAATTCCGGGTTTATTCCATCCCTTTTTCCCAATTTCGCAGCGGAAATTTCAGTACGCATTTCATAAACATAAATCATAAAATCTTCGGAAAAACGCTTTTTTTCCTCTTTTGCATTATCTTTGCGCACTTGATAAATTGTAGAATGCTGATAATTTTCAATAACGGGTTCGTATTTTGAATTTGTAAGCTGAACAAGCGGCTGCGCCGCCGTTATGTACGGGCGCGGACAACGCAGAATTATAGACGAATCCTTATCGTTTGCCGTATCGTCAATATCTACTGTGGTTTGAATAAGATATGTTTTCGGAGATATAAAAGCTTTTACTCCGGCTTTTCCGGTAATTTTTACGAATACTTCGGGCGATTTTCCTTTAGCGGTTTGAATATACGCTTCCCCTGCGACGGCTCCGTCGGGAATTCTTACGCGTATTTCGTTGTCGCTCCAATATTCATAGTCAAAATCGTCTTCGTTACAAGGAATGAAACGCAAATTTTCTTTATTTTCTTCACGTATGCCGGAGTTTTCGCTTTCATTTCTCTGTGTGCGGGTTTCGCCCCTTTGAATGGAAAAAAACACTTGTGATTTGTCGCGTATCGTGCCGAAATTCATGCCGTATATTATAAATTCCCCGCCCACAACAGGCGTTTCGGGAGAAAAACTTGTTACGGTAGGAAGAATTGAAGCTTTATCCGGCATTATTGCGACGGGAGCCGCATTTTTATTTGCAAAGAAAGCGGGATTCGAGCGTCCGTTTTTTGTTTTTACGGTAACAAGTCCGTCCTGAACATCGGGCGGCAATACGATTTTTATTTGCTCGTCCGACCATAAAATATAAGAGCTTGCCGTAAGAGTGCTTCCGCCGAAGTCGACATAACCCGAATCTTTAGAGTTTCCGAATCCATGTCCGTTTATAACTACAATATCGCCCGGCGAACCGATAGGCGGTTTTAATTCTTTTATTTCCGGCAGAATTTTTAACTTTTTGCTTACGAATAATGAAATTACAGTAAATAAAACGGCAAACAGTATCCACAATAAAGCGCGAAGAAGCGGCGACTTGCGGAAAAAATAATTAAAAGCGGAAGACGAGTTCACTTTAGAGTATCCGGCATTTCATTTATATTTGAAATATTTATCGGAAGTTTCATTTCATTCATTTCGGAGTTACCCGCATTAAAAACAATGCGCGGATCGGAAATCCTTATATAAAGCCGTTTGTCGCCGCTGAATGCGGGACGAAAAACGTCGCCTTGCGTAATATCGGAGATTCTGCCGGTACTTACATTTTGCGAAAAATCTTGCGCGATATTGCCGTTTATTACGACATTTTGTTCCGGGATGGAAACCTGCGGTCTTACCAATGCGGCAACTTCCTGCGCCGGTACATTTGAATTTTTATTTCCCTTAAACGGCAATAAAATAACAAATACCGCAGCTGCTGCGGCAGCCATACTTCCCAATAATGCATTTTTAGAAAATTTATAAACGTGCGAAGTATTTTTTGAATAATGCAGCTTCGTATTCAGCCTTTTAAAACTCTCTTCCATGGCGATTTTATCCGGCGTAAGCATTCTGCTGTCGCTTTTAAATAGATTTTGCAGCGTTTGCAGCTTTTGCAATTTTTTTTCGCACTCGCTGCAAATTTTAATATGCGCTTCATATTCTTTGCGATAAATATCCGGTAATTCACCGTCTAAATAAATTGAATGAATATCATCAGTTGGGCAAGTATACATCGTCAGCTCCTAACATTTCTTCCAGCAATTTACGTGCTCGGAACACGCGGACTTTTACATTGCCTTCCGTGATTCCTACTACTTTGCCGATTTCTTTATAGTTCATATCGCCGTATTCTTTTAATACGATGACCTCTTTCAGTTTTGGAGGCAGTTTACTCAATGCCTGCTGTGCGCTTTTTATCGATTCCGCTTGAAGAACTTCAGTTTCTCCCGAAAGAACTTTTCTCCGATCTTCATAAAGAGCTTTTTGAAAAGCCTTGCGCTCCCTCGTTCTTTTTTTGATGTAATTCAGCGATGCGTTTTTTACTACGCGAATCAGCCAATACTTTGCATCGTTTATCGATGGAAATTCAAGCCGTTTTTCATTCGCCTTTATCAAAGAATCGTGAGCAAGGTCTTCCGCAGCTTCTTCATCATTTACGATTCTGTATGCAATTTTGTAAAGCATTTGCATAGTTTCATCATAAATGCGCTTAAAGTCGGCAGCATCGGCTGCGCAAAGCGGCTTTAAGAAATCCGTCTGACCGTCCATAGATGTATTAAACACAATTTTACCCAAAAGTTACAGCTGAGTTCATAATTAACGAGCATATAAAAAACAGATATGTTTTTTATATGCGGAATACCCGTTTATTTTCGTTTCCACACGACACCTTGCGGCGTATCCGTAACAATTATTCCGCGTGCGTTTAATTCTTCTCTGATTTTATCAGCCGCCGCAAAATCTTTATTTTTTTTGGCTTCGTTACGCTTTGCAATAAGCGCATTTATTTCATCAGCTTCAGGATCGTCCGCATTTCCGCTCGTAAGCAAAACCGCATTTCCTTTAATTTTTTTCGCTTCGTCTTCACATTTAAGCCCTAAAACGCTGTCCATGCGGCGGATAAGTGCAAGCGTTTCTTCCGGTTTTAACTCATCGTCTTTTATTGCAACTTGAAGGCAGCTCAGTGCTTGCGGAGTGGAAAGATCGTTTTCAAGAGCTGCGGTAAATCCAGCAAGATGTAAAGCGGCTTTTTCGGACAGCGAAGTCAAATCCGCCGCATTACCTTTTGCACTTTCTACAATTTTTGCAACACGCTGGCATAACGCTTTGCGCGCATTTTTTGCTCCGTCCATCGCAGCCCAGCTGAACATAGCCTGACTCCGATAATGCGAATTCAATAAAAAAAAGCGGTAATCAAGAGGAGAACAGCCTTTGTCAATCAAGGATTGCAATGTAAGAAAGTTTCCGGCGGATTTTGACATTTTATCCGCATTTCCGTCTTCTTTTTTATCTTTTTGAATGACTAAAAATTCATTGTGAAGCCAGTAGTTTACCCATTTCTTACCGGTCGCCCCTTCACTCTGTGCAATTTCATTTGTATGGTGAATGGGAATATGGTCGATTCCGCCCGTATGAATATCAAACTGCTCGCCTAAATATTTCATACTCATTGCGGAGCATTCAACATGCCAGCCCGGATAACCTTTTCCCCATGGAGAATCCCATACCAACGCCTGATTTTCAAACTTTGATTTTGTAAACCACAGCACAAAGTCATAAGGATTGCGTTTATTTTTATCCACGCCGACACGCGCACCCGCCTTTAAATCTTCCAGCTTGAGGTTGGCAAGTTTGCCGTAGTCGGGATATGTAGAAACATCGAAATACAAATTGCCGCCGGACATATATGTGTGTCCGTTCGCTTCAATACGCTTTATTAAATCAATCATGTCCGGAATATGCTCTGTCGCTTTGCAAATAATATCCGGACGGACGATGTTGAGGCGATCAATGTCTTTAAAGAACGCATCCGTATAAAAATCGGCAATTTCAAGAACACTCATGCTGCGCTCCCGCGCAGTTTTAAGCATTTTATCTTCGCCGTCGTCGCTGTCCCCTGAAAGATGACCTATATCCGTAATGTTCATTACGTGCTTTTTTTTGAATCCGAGAAAAGTTAGAGTGCGATCAAGCGTATCAAGAAAAACATACGCACGAAGGTTTCCGATATGCGCATAGTTGTAAACCGTAGGTCCGCAGCCGTAAAATCCTGCAAAATTTTCCTTAATCGGAATGAATTCCTGCAGCGTCCGCCCCATCGTATTAAAAAGCCTTAATGCCATGAAAATCTCCTTGTATCTCTTAAATCCCGTTTATTCGTGTTGAGTGTCCAATATCCCGACGCTATGGTTCGAGTTTTTTTTATTCCGTCCGCCCTGCCCGCTCCGGTGTGTATGTCCCACCCGAACGAGTGGGCAGGTGCCACCCGAGCGAGTGTGTACCTCCCACCCTCTCGAGTGTGTACCTCCCACCCGCTCGGATCAGAGATACCGATCCGCCCGAATCAGGGGTACCGTTCCGCTCGGATCAGAGTCGGTGCTTCGTTCGGATCGGAGGTACCGTTCTGTCTATCCTTTATATTTTTTAATGATTACGCAGGCATTATGTCCGCCGAATCCCAGTGAGCAAGACATCGCCGCATCAACATTCATCTTTATGCCTTTATTTGGAACATAATCCAAATCGCAGCCGTTTTCCAAATCGGGATTATCAAGATTTATTGTAGGAGGTATAAAACCGTCTTCTATGGCTTTTACACAGAATAACGCTTCCATTGTACCCGCAGCTCCTATCATGTGCCCGGTTTCGCTCTTTGTAGAAGAAATCTTGAGAGTTTTTGCATATTCCTTAAAGGCTTGTTTTATAAGAATCGTTTCGCATTTATCGTTTGCAGGCGTGGAAGTTCCGTGCGCATTGTAATATTGAATATCTGACGGGCGCATTCCGGCATCGGCGAACGCTTTTTCTACCGCAATAAGTCCGCCCGCAGCATCCGGAAGAGGGGCTGTTATGTGATAGGCATCACTTGATGAACCGAATCCCGCAATTTCGGCGTAAATATGCGCATTTCTTGCTTTAGCGTGTTCAAGTTCTTCAAGTACAAGGACGGCAGCTCCTTCACCCATGACGAATCCGCTTCTGTCTTTATCAAAAGGTCGGCTTGCTTTTTGGGGTGCAGCATTAAAATTTGAGGTAAGAGCTTGAATCATCTGAAAACACCCTATGTTATAGCCTGTTATGTTTGCATCCGTTCCGCTTGCAAGACAAATATCAAGCCTGCCGCTTCGTATCATATCAAGTGAAAGTCCTATTGAATCCGTACCGGAAGCGCAGGCTGTAGAAAGCGTCCATGCAGGTCCGTGAAGCCGGTAATACATACTGACATTTGCAGCAGCTTCATTGGAAAGCATTAACGGTGCCGTAAGCGGCGGCAAGCGGGTTACACCTGCGTTCGGGTCAAAATATTTTCGATAAGCGGTTTCTACAACATCGGAAATCCCTATTCCGACGCCGGTTATAATGCCTGCATTTTGTTCGGAAAAATTATCCTGCGAAAATCCCGCGTCGGAAACGGCTTCTATGCTTGCGCCAAGCAAAAAACGTGTAAAACGCGAAGTTTTTCTGGAAAGCTTGTGATCGATATTGTATGCGTCAAGGGAAAAATCTTTGACTTCTGCGGCAATTTTTACTGCAAAGTTAGACGTGTCGAAAAGCGAGATATTTCCTATTCCGCTCTTACCGAGCTTTACGGATTCCCACGAATCTTTTACGGAATTACCCACCGGCGACACCGCTCCAAGTCCGGTTATAACAACACGCCGCATCATAAAAACTCCTATCCGGGAAAATATTAAATATATTGCCGGAACTTTTTAATTTTCGCGGATTATAACATATATCAAAAGGCGTTGAAAGTGAGACGATTTTTAGTAAATCCGAGCGACAGCGAAATTATCGAGCGATTTTATTTTTCCGACATAGATTATATCTTTATTTCCGATTGGGACGATTTGAGATAAGCGGGATTGCGTAGTACGAGAGGAGGGACTTGAACCCTCACGCCTAAGGCACTAGATCCTAAGTCTAGCGTGTCTGCCATTTCACCACTCTCGCAAAATGTTTTAGCCTTTTACCGACCGCACAAGCAATAAGTGGAATTTGAGCCATGAAGGGATCGAACCTTCGACCCACAGATTAAGAGTCTGTTGCTCTACCAGCTGAGCTAATGGCCCGTGTAATATGCCTTGCGTCCGACAGGATTCGAACCTGCTACCGCCGGATTCGAAGTCCGGAGCTCTATCCAGATGAGCTACGAACGCATATCCTTGACTTGGCGTCAGGATCGGGTGCCTGGTGGGGATTGAACCCACGACAACCAGATCCACAATCTGGCGCTCTACCACTGAACTACAGGCACCAAGCACTGATAGAGCGGACTATATCAAAATGCATTTGTATTAGTCAATAGAAAAATAACGATTTATCGACAGCAGGACTTTCTCTTTTCCTAATGCAATAATTTTTTTATAATGAAAACATGAATAAAGAAATCTTACCGGTTGAAAATGTAATTAAAAATGTTTGTAAAATAAAGAAAAACGAGCGTGTACTTATAATTGCAAATCCCGAAACGGGCAGCATTGCGCAAGATTTATATACGGCGGCTGCAAATGCCGGTGCAAAAGTTGTACTTGTATTTCAAAATGCAAAATCTTCATTTGATAATGCGGAAGCGGAAGTTTTAGCCGCAATTGCTTCAAATCCGGATGTATGTTTTTCCGTTTCGGCAATAAAGCTGGGCAAAGACCCTAACGGCAGAGAAAAACCTTACAAAACGGATGACGGTAGAGAGTTCGACCATATTTTTGATTTTTTGCTTGAAGGTAAAAAATCAATGCGGGCAGTATGGGCTCCGGGAATAACGCAGGATATATTCAACAGGGCTGTAAATATCGATTATGCCAAACTTAAAGAACGCTGTGTAAAAATGGGAAAACTGTTTGAAGGAGCTGTAAAAGTCCATGTTACGGCTCCGGGCGGCACTGATATAATTGTTCCCGTACAAGGCAGAAAACTTCTTTTTGATGACGGTGATTTTTCAGTCGCAGGGCAAGGCGGCAATATTCCTGCCGGAGAAGTATTTATCAGTCCTGTAGTCGGCAGCGGAAACAGACAAAAACAACGCAATACCATTGAAACGTTGAAGAATACGTTATTAGGTGCAGCAGAGGAAACACAGGCTGAAGTTCCTGTCAAAGAGGGTGCGGAAGGCGTTATTGTTTATGACGGTTCAATGACTTTCAGCGACGGAGATTCAATTTTGGAAGAACCAATCGTGTGCAAAGTGTCGGAAGGATTTATAACCGAAATAAGCGGCGGTGCAGAGGCGAAACGACTTCTTAAAACCGTTACGGAAGCGGAAAATCGTGCCATCACACTCGAAGCGGAAGGAAAGCTGCCGCAGGGGCAAGGCATAATATATAAAAGAAACGCAAGAAATATAGGCGAACTTGGTATAGGATTAAATCCTGCGGCAACAATAACCGGAAATATGCTGGAAGATGAAAAAGCTTTCGGAACCTGCCACTTTGCCGTCGGAGAAAATTACGACAACGATGCGCCAAGTCTTATCCATCTTGACGGACTTGTAAGAAATCCCTCTATCACGGTTTTTTATTTCGACGGCTCACAAAAAACGATTATGACGGATGGAAATCTTTCCATATAACTTTGATTTAACCGATTGACTGCGATATTCTGCGGAATAAATGCCCGTTACTATCGGGAAATATTTTGATAAAGCCTTGCAGCTTGTGCGTTGAGGCTTATTTTTTTGCCGGAACGTTTTCGGCGCATTGCATTACATTACTTATCCTCAAATGTTGACACTTTTTTCCAATACGACTATATTTCCGCAATGCGTTTAATTGTTTGAACGCTTAAACATTTGAATTAAATGCCGCAAGGCATGAGGAAGTTTTATGAAAATCAAAAAAATAACGGGCTTCTGCCTTATTATGAGTCTTTTTACGGCAGGTCGGATTTTTGCACAAGATTTCGGATTTGATGAACCGGAAATTACGGGAGAAAAAAAATCCGTACTTGAGTTCGGTGGAAGCGGCGGCATTTCTGCGCGTGCTTGGATTGATACGGAGAACGGTTACAGCTCGTTCGAAGACATCGGGAGCCGCACAAAGACGGATTACTTTCCGTTTTTCAATTTGAATGCGGCTTACAGCGGAGAGCGTACGGATTTTGAAGCAAAATTGAAATTCAACAAAAATTCTCTGGGCGACTACAAATGGGACATGCTCGACGAGCTTACCGCGCGTCTTTATGCAGGAGATTGGGTTATCGAGGGCGGCAAAATGCGCGTCGTTTGGGGAAAAGGCGACAAGCTCCACGTGATTGACAACTTCAACGCGAACGACTACACGGATTTTGTAATTCCGGATTATATCGACCGCCGCATTGCCGAGCCGATGTTCCGCGTCATCTATAATTCTCCGCTTTCGGTCAACTTGAGAATAGAAGGAATAGTAACTCCGGTTATGACTGCCGACCGCTTTGCCAAAAGCGGTTCATGGGTGCCGTACAAACTGACGGAAATCTCCGGTATCGTGCGCGATACGCTCGGCTACAATCTTGCGACAAAATTAGCAGCGTCGGAAGTTGCATCGGTGAATTTTGTGGCAGATTCTACAAATCCTGCCCTAAAACTTGCTGCCGCAAAAGCGGCGGCGGACTACACAGAATATCTTTCTTACGTAAACGGTATCAATTCCAATCCCGAAAGTCTTTATCCCGATACGGCAGCTCTTAAATATGCGCAGGCGGGACTCCGTGCCACGGCGACGTTCGGTGCAGTCGATGTGGGCGTAAGTTATTATTACGGACATAACAAGCAGCTCTCGGTCGATATGAAAAATTATCTGACAGGCTATAATCCGGCATTAAAACACAGTACAAATCTTCCCGAATTTTCTTACGATAAATTACAGGTTTTCGGAATCGAAGCGGCGGCAGCCGTTTGGCGTTTTAATGTAAGAGCGGAGGGCGCGTACAACATGACCGACGACTTTGCAGGCGACAAGCCGTGGGTGCATAATAACAGCATCGCGTGGCTTTTCGGATTCGACATTGACCTACCGATAAGCAATTTGAATTTGAACGTACAAGAATGCGGAAAACACATTTTGAAAAGCGATGCCATCGGATCTTACGGTACGTACCCGAAACGCTTTGACGTCGATTACGACAGCGACGGGATTTATGTCTCCGACAAGCTCGTTATAAATTTAAGCGACAAGTATCTCAACGATAAGTTGACGGCAGAATGTTCATGCATCGTCGGCATTGAGAATAAAGAATTCGCGATTTTCCCGAAAATCAGTTGGAACGTTTACGGCGGATTCAACTTAATTTTGAGCGGCGCGTATATTCATGCCAATGATGAGGACGGAGAATTCTACAACTTTACGGCATATAAATCCGGCGGCAGCGTAGAAACCCGCGACAAAGCCTTTGCAGAGCTCTCCGTGAAGTACGATTTTTAGGTCGAATGTCGAGTTTTTACAAAAACTCGACATTTAACCTTTTAGACTAAAAACATAAATATTTTGCAGATTCCGGCGGACGCGCAGGCGGACGGTAAAGATCAGTTTTATAGATTTAAAAGTTTTGCCGTCCGTACGCTCGAGTTTCCACTTTTTTACCGGTTAGATTTTATGTAGTATTGTTTTGCTTGCCAAACTAACTATAGCGCGAATTACAGATTTTTAACACTTCTTACTTTATCTTGTACAGATTGATAATATGATAAAAGACTGTATTTGACATGTGGTTGAATTTGAAAATAAAAAATATAGCGGTTATTGGTGCCGGTAATATAGGATTAGCTCTTGATACAAATTCCGGAAAGCGAATGTCCTCGGAACTTGATTTTATTACAAACGATTATGCTAAAGGTTTGAGCAATGTAGAGCTTGTTTTTATAACCGTACCTTCGTGTTTAATTGAAACTGTCATAAATAAGCTCGTATTAAAGGAACCTGCTGTTATTTTTTTCGTACCCGGTCTTGACGGTAAAGAATTTTATGTAAATAATTTGTTGCAAGCAGGTAACACAATTTGCGGATTTGATAGAACTCCTTTTATTTCGAGAATATTTGATTCTGAAGTAAGGTATTCAAAAAAAGTAAAACAAGAATCGCAGTATTAAAGAATACCGATAAAGTGCATGAGATTTCCGCATATATGTCAAAACTGTTACAAATGCCGTGTGAGACTTTGAAAAATTATCTTACTATTACGTTTACGCCGTCCAATCCTATATTACACACGGCACGGTTATATACAATGTTTAAAGAGACCGTATTGGATACAAAGCTGTCTCGTCAGATTTATTTTTATAAAGAATGGACGGATGACGCTTCCGATATATTATTAAAAATGGATAAAGAACTTCAATCAATATGTTCTTGGTTTGCGGGAAAAGGAATAGATCTTTCGGGAGTTATTTCATTAAAAGATCATTATGAAGCGTATTCTGTAGAAAGTATGACAACTAAAATTAAAAGTATTTCAAGTTTATCTGCCATTACGCCTACTTTATTTCATAGAGGTGAAGGTTATTTTTGGGATGCAGATTCAAGATATTTTACGGAAGATTTCCCTTTCGGTTTGTGTGTTATAAAAGCTTTTAGTCTCATTTGCGGTATTGAAACTTTTACTATTGATCAAGTATTAAAATGGTATGAAAATCTGCTTAAAAAAGAATACTATGTAAATAATCGATTTTGCGGTAATGATTTACACCGTACATCGATACCGCAGAATTTCGGTATAAACACTTTAAGCGATGTTGCGGAATACTATACATGATAAATATATGACTATGATGAAGAGCCCAATACATCAAGCAATTACAAAAGAGACTGAAAAGAAGTTATACAGCCGGACTTACAGATAATATTTTTACGAAAGATGAAATCGTATTTATCGTCAATATATTTAAAAAAAACATTTTATATGCACGGAGCGTGAGATTGCAATATTTCACGGTTTGAAACGAAAAACTTAGTCTGTCGTATCCGGTTGTTCGGTTTCGGATTTTGCACGTTTTGAAACGACATGAATTCTGCCGGTGCGTTTGATTCCGTCGTCTTTTTTCGATTCCGATTCTTTTAATCTGTAGATTTTTTTTGTGCGTTCCGCTTTTTCGGCTTTTTTAGCAGCCTTAATTTTTGCACGCTGTTTTCTGTCCTTTTCAATAAAATTCAGTGAACGGTCGACACCTTGAAAAAATTTCTGCATATCGTCGGCAAAAATCGCAATCTGATGACGGTCAATATCAGCTCCGTCCTTAGTTTTACTTTCCACAATCTGGAGAAAAACATCCCCGTTTCGATTTTCTTTTACGTTAAAAAAATAAGAGCGGTTGTCAAGATAAACTTCCGTTGTGAAAAGTTCGCCGCGTGCTCCCATATTTGCCGTCCTTAAAATATTTGCGTAAAATTATCATAAAACATATTGCGCTGTCAATGAAAGGCAAATTTGCATCATGGATGACCGCAATGCGGCAGCTTTTAATTTGTCTTCCGTGTCATTCACTTACAGAGAATGTCCGGCAATCTATATACATCTTTTACGCCGCCTACGAGTATGCCGCCCATACCTAGTTCAAGAGGCAATGCAATATCCATGTCATAGCGATCGCCTATACTCAAGCATTCTTCCGTCCTAGCAGACGTCATTTTTGCGGCAAGCAGAAACAGTTCCGGTGCCGGCTTTGATTTGTTGCAAGTATCAAGACCTATTACTAACGAAATAAGAGAATCCACACCGAGTGCGGAAAGTGTTTTCTGCGCCGGCAAAACAGGATTGTTCGTAACGCAGACAAGCGCATACTTTGTTTTTAATATATTCAGAGTGTCATAAAGAGCGTTATCTTTCTTTAAGAATTTTTCAGGCAAAATCAGTTCCCGTCTCATTTTTACGCTTTCTTCTATAGAGATACCGAAATGAGTAAGCGCATTTCCGAGACTTATTTTCTTTCCTTCATGCTCTGCACTCCACTTCCGACGGAATGAACTTATCATGTCCCGTGCGGCTGCTTCCGAAATGCCTCTAAGTTCCGCAAAATGCCGCAGTTGGACATCTACCTGCTCAAATGCGTATTCTTCGTTTGTATAAAGCGTTGAATCTATGTCAAATATCAGCGTTTTGATTTTTGCAGGAATTTTATAAATCTTCATTCTGTCGTTCGATTTATCCGGCATATAGGTTTTTGTGATTTTTACAAGAGCGTTTGCAGCATCTGCAATAGAATTATACCGCCCCAGCGCAGTTTGTGCCGTTACCGCATTGCCTAAAAGTTCCGCATCTGCAATATTGCACACGGAAATTCCAATCCCCGCTCCATCGGCTTTTGCCTGCATCCACTGCGCATTTTTTGCTTGTCCTCCGGATATTGCCATTTCGTCATTCATGGGAATTCCGTTTTTTTGAGCGGCTGTATGTAAAACATCTATAGAAGATCGGACATTCTTTTTGATTTGCAAAAGTATTCTTCCGCCCTCGCTGTTTATATCTTCAAGGCTTCGTTTAATCAATTCGGAATATTGAATGCTTCGAGCTTCAGCTTTTTCAGTTTGACGTTTATACTCGGCAAACATCGAACCGCTTGCGGTATTAAGCGATGCAATATTCCACAAACCTTTTACGACGGAAGGAAGTGTTAATAGGTCTTTTTCGAAAAACGGTTTATCGGTGCAAAGATTTATTCCTTCGCTTGAGCCGGCACAATCGCATATTTTTCCGGGAGAGAGAGTATTGGTGCCTATCATAGCCGCTGTAAAATCCGGACCGCCGCATATAATCTTAGTTTGAGGAGAAAGATGCAAAAATTCTGCAATCTGCGGCAAAACTATCCCTGCAATGTGTCCCAACGGTACAAAACGCGCAAGTTTTTCTTTCGGAATGCAGTGCAATTCAAGAGCCGCATCCGTCCAATACGCTTCTATAAATCGTTCTTCCGGAAGAACCGTAACGCGCTCTCCTGTAAGTTTGAATATCAAAAATTCTTGTCCGGAAAATAAGACTTCTGTTTTATTCCAATCGTCCGCATAAAGTTCCATAAAAGCTTTTATTCTTGGAATAAAAAGCGAATGCGTTTGAATTGAGGAATATTTTTTCGGTAAAGGTGTATTCCATAAAAGGGTGCGTCCGTTTTCAGCGGCAAGCGTGGGACCGTTTCCGGAAATGCAGACGGCTTCTACATCCGTCAAATAATTATACATTTCGTCCGCTGCATTTTTTAAAGCGGCAAGCCATTCGTTTGCGATGAATGAAGTATCTTCCGGTTCAATAGACTGTGCAGAAAGTGCAAGTACATCTCCGGCCGCTGTTATAATTCCGGCTTTCAGCGATGTAGTTCCAATGTCGGCAGAAAAAATACAGCCCATCAGTTATGAGAGTCGGATTCTTTTGCCGTATTGTCCGCTGTTGAAGAATTTTGTGTGCCGGCCTGCGGCATTTGAGTCTGCTTTACAATTTTTTCTATGATATTCCGATTATCAAGCAAATCACCGATAGATTGATTGTAATGAATGCGCGTTATGATATTTGCAAAAAGTCCGCTCACATCCGTACTGATGTACCATTCTTTTGTCAAAAGTTCTTCGTGATAAACGGCATTTGTTCCGATTATGCGGTAAAAAAGTCCTTTTTTGTACGCTTCATCAAAAAGTTCGACGGCATTGCCGGTGAAAAACGGCAAACTTATGGCGGCAATAACTTTTGTTGCTCCCTGCTCTTTTAAGAAAGCCATCGCTTTAAGCAATGTTCCGCCGGTACCAAGCATATCGTCGGCAAGAAAAGCGGCTTTCCCGCGTACATCTCCGAGAAGTTTTATCGACTTGATATTAGTATTTTTTGCATTTTGAGTTACGATTGAATAATCACGCTCTTTATAAATCATAGCAAGAGGGATTTTTAAACCTGACGCATAGAATTTATTTCTGTCGATTGCTCCAGTATCGGGACTTACGATAACCAAATCTTCCGTTTTGCCCGTAAGGTCAACGATTTTGCTTAATTCACGGATAATCTGGTAGCTTGCGTGCAAGTTTTCAAGATTTATAGTGTTGAAAGCATTTACTATTTCTCTTGAATGAATATCGAGCGTTATTATACGTTTTACGCCGAGCAATTCGTAAATATGACCGAGCATACTTGCCGTAAGGCCTTCCCGCCCTTTCTTTTTATGCTGACGACTGTACGGATAAACCGGAACTACAAGAGTTATATTACCTGCACCTGCCTGCCTTACCGCATCAATCGTAACAAGTAAAGCCATAACGTGATCGTTTACGGATAGAGACTGTTTATTTGCTCCGTCATTCAGTGTAATTGCTTCGTGATTTTCTACATCCTGAAAAATGAAAATATCTTTTCCGCGTATAGTCTCAAGAATTTCGGTTTTAAATTCCCCGTTTGCAAAATATGTAAATCTTGTTTTTACCTTAAAAACAGGCGGTCTGTATTTATCAATGGAACCGCGCAGAACTAAGTCGGAAGTTTCAAGATCGTTTTTTAAGTTTATTTGCTTTATTATGTCGGACTTTTCCAAGTCATACCGCTTTGAAACTGCATCATTTTTTAATGTAAAGCGGTGTTTATACATATGCTTCAGATGTGTGATTACCGCATTTGCAAAAGATTCGCTGCCCGGGCAGGCAATAACCGCTAAGTCAGTCGGCTCTGAGTACGGCATTTAAAACCTCGTTTTATTGGAACTGACGCATAATAGCATTTTGCCCGCTTATAGGCAATATTTTTATTTACCGACATAATGCAATGAATAATTGCTATTTATTGTGAATTATTTCACAATAAATGTGAAATTTCTGCGGATTTTACAAAATTCGCAGAGAGAATGCGGTATTTTCAGGTAATTTCGATTGAACACGCATTATGCGGTTTTTATAATGAGGCAAATTAATGACGGATATTCCCGAAGCGACAAAAAAGCGGCTTTTTGAGATGCTGCTTTTTTTACACAACCGTAAAACCGGACGGCTCACTTCAAAAGATTTGGGCGGTGCGCTCGGTTGCAAAGATTCGCTGGTGCGATATGACTTAAACCGTATCGGTTTTACGAGCGGCGTATCGAACGGCTACGATGTTTCCGCGTTGCAGGCGGCACTTGAAAGCGCACTCGGCATTGCGCCCGGCACAGAGAGGAAATGCTGCATTGTGGGACTGGGGAGACTCGGCGCGGTTTTGCTTGATTCGAGTTTTTTTGAAGAAGCGGGATTTACGCTTGCCGCGGGTTTCGATTCAAACGTAAACCGCACGGAGATTTTGCGCTCGGTTTTTCCGCTGTATCCGGCGTTCCGCATAGAAAGCGTACTGCCGGAGCTGAAAATAAAATACGCGGTGCTTGCCGTGCAGGAAAAAGAAGCCGCCGTTATGACGGAACGCCTTGTCCGCGCAGGCGTAAAAGGTATCGTAAACCTTACGAGCAGCGTCCTTTCCGTTCCGCCTGAAGTGAAAGTTGAAAATGCGTCTTTGCCGTGGGCATTGCATAAAATTATATAAAACGTCCGTATGAGTTTTGCGGGCAAAAGAGGTTGAATATGAGCCGAGTCTACAATTTTTCTGCGGGACCTTCGTGTCTGCCGGAAGAAGTTTTAAGAGAATGCGCGGCGGAAATGCTCGATTATCAAAATTCCGGGCAGTCCGTAATGGAAATGAGCCACCGCTCCAAAGTTTACAAACCGATTATCGAAGGCGCGGAGGCGAAAATCCGCAGTCTTATGAAAGTTCCCGATAATTACAAAGTTTTATTTTTGCAGGGCGGCGGGTCTACGCAGTTTGCGATGGTTGCGCAAAATCTTGCGGTTCGGACGGGCTCGGCGGCGTATATCAACACCGGCGTGTGGGCAAAAAAAGCGATTGCCGAAGCGAAAAAACTCGGCGTAAAGGTCGATGTTATAGCCTCGAGCGAGGACAAAAACTTTTCCTACATTCCGAAAGTCGAAAAAATCGAAGGGGACTACGATTACGCGTACATTTGCTTTAACAACACGATTATGGGAACGCATTACGAGTACATTCCCGATACGGGAACAATTCCTCTTGTCGCCGATATTTCGTCGTGCGTACTGTCGGAAGAAATTGACGTAAGCCGTTTTGGGATTTTGTTTGCGGGTGCGCAGAAAAATCTTGCGCCTGCCGGAGTTACGCTCGTCATTATCCGCGAGGACTTGATTACGGATGCACCTCGCGCAGGGACTCCGACGATGATGAATTACAAGACGCACGCGGATGAAGGCAGTATGTATAACACGCCGCCGTGCTACACGATTTACGTGCTCGGCAAAGTGCTTGAGTGGATTGAAAAAAAAGGCGGCGTTCCGGCAATTCACGCATTGAACACGGAAAAAGCGGCTTTACTTTACGATTATCTTGATTCAAGCGATGTATATCATGCGACGGCGGAAAAAGGCAGCCGCTCGCTGATGAACGTTCCTTTTTTGACAAAAGAAACGGATGCTGACAAGGCAAAACTCATAAACGACAAATTCGTAAAAGAGGCTGCCGCTGCCGGATTGGTTAATCTTGCAGGCCACCGTTTGGTCGGCGGAATGAGGGCTTCCATTTATAATGCGATGCCGCTCGACGGCGTAAAAGCACTCATCGCGTTTATGGATAAGTTTGCAAAAGAGAATTTTTAACTAAGCGAAAACCGGCTGCGGTCGGTGGTGTGCGACGACGGCGTAAGGGGACGGAAGATATGCTGCGGGCGTACGTTCCGCCTGCGCCGGATTGACGCGGAAATGACGGAGGCATTGGAGCAAAAAGCCGGTTACAAAAACCGTTTGCGCCCTATGCTTAGGCGGACAGGCTGATTTTGTTTTACAGTTGCAATTCGGTTTTCTGTCCGCTTCAAGTTTTCCTTATGGGAAAACTTGTTAAAAAATATCGGAGGGTGAGGTGTATGTCGGATTGAGCAAATTTCAAAACTCGAGATTGAGTCTAATTAAGAACGATTAATGTGTAATTAAGAATTACGCATTATGAATTGAGGGAAAATTATGTTTAAGATTCAAACGTTGAATAAAATCAGTCCGAAGGGACTTGAGCGTTTTCCGCGCGACGGGTATGAAGTTGCGTCGGAAATTAACAATGCGGACGCGATTTTGGTGCGTTCTCAGGATATGCACGGCATGGAGCTGCCTGCGGGCTTGAAAGCAGTTGCGCGCGCGGGTGCGGGGACGAACAATATTCCGATTGAAGAGCTTTCCGCCAAAGGCGTTGTTGTGTTCAATACGCCGGGAGCGAACGCGAACGCGGTAAAAGAGCTGGTGCTTTTGGGTTTGCTTTTGTCGAGCCGTCCGGTTTTTGCTGCGAATGCATGGGTAAAAGGGCTTTCGGGCAAAGGGGACGAGATTCCCGACCTTGCGGAAAAGGGAAAATCGCAGTTTACGGGACCGGAATTAAAGGGCAAGACGCTCGGTGTTATCGGACTCGGCGCAATCGGCGCGATGGTTGCAAATGCTGCGGTTCATTTGGGAATGAACGTTATCGGATACGATCCGTTTATGTCGATAAGCGCGGCGTGGGCTCTCGACCATCGCGTTCAGTATTCGGAAAGTTTGGAAGCGGTTTATAAAAAGTCGGACTATATTACGCTTCATGTGCCGCAGACGGACGACACAAAGGGAATGATAAATTCCTCGTCTCTTAAATTGATGAAAAAGGGCGTGCGGATTATAAATATTGCGCGCGGAGGGCTTGTGAACAACGGCGATATACTTGATGCGCTTAAAAGCGGAAAAGTTACCTGCTTTATAAACGATTTTGCGGCGGAAGAGTTATTGAACGCTCCGAACACGATTTGTATGCCGCATCTCGGCGCATCAACGCCCGAAGCGGAAGAAAATTGTGCGGACATGGCGGTTGACCAGCTCCGCGCTTTCCTTGAAAAGGGGAACATCGTCAATTCCGTGAACTTTCCGAAAACCGTAACAGACAATCCTATTCCTAAAGACGGAACGCGTCTTTGTATTTCGAATAAAAACGTTTCCGGCATGGTATCGAAGTTTTCGACGGTGCTTGGAGATTCTAATTTGAACATCGCAAGCATGATAAACCAAAACCGCGGCAATCTTGCGTACAATATCATCGACGTTGACGGTAAAGTAGCGGAAGAAACGCTCGGCTCGCTTAAGTCGATTGCAAACGTTATCAGCGTGCGTCCGATTTACGGAGAAGCGTAAAAATATCGGGAATATAAAAGTTCCGCGCCCGTCCGAGCTGCGGCTCCTTTTGTTTAGGCGGGCGGTTGTTTTTAACGCCTAAGCTATTAAACGCTGTGCTCCGCAAGTTTTGAAAATCGGAAACTTGTATAACCGGTCATAGCCCGCAGATTTCTCGCTTGGCACAACCGGATATCTTTTATGCAATTTTATCCGCTTGCGAGCGCGGCACCTGTACGGCAAAATTGCAGCAGACGGGCGGCGGTAAAAACGTGTTTTACAGGCTTGACGGATTCATCGTCCGCAGCCCGTTGGAATACCGATTCATTCATACATTTTAAATTTTCAGATAAGCCGTATACGGTATTTATAAAAAAATAAAGAAACTCTATATTCGGACTATTTAACCATTCCGAGCGATTCCAGTTAAAAATCACACAAATAATACGGCTGTTTTCTCCCGTTCCTTTGCCGAATTTATGCAGTCTCCGCTATAAATAGCATATAAGCCTGCTTAATTGCACGGGAGATTGCAAAGATGGAAAAAAGAACATACAAAGACACCGTATTTGTCGATTTGTTCGGCAGATGTGCAGAAGCAAAGGAAAATTTTCTCTCCCTTTACAACGCGATTCATGGAACAAATCTTAAAATAGAAAATACATCTATAGAGCCGTTGTTCCTTGAGCAAACCGTTTACACGGGACGCTATAATGATGTTTCAATGCTTGTAAACGGCAGGATGGTTATACTTGTAGAACAGCAATCAACCGTAAACGAAAATATGCCTCTGCGTTTTTTAGAATATATTTGCAGACTTTATGAAAAACTTATCCCCCTTGAAAAACGCTACAGGCAAAGCAGACTTGTGCTTCCGGCTCCGGAGTTCTACGTTATTTATAACGGCACGGCAAATTACCCTAAGGAGAAAACACTAAAACTTTCCGATTCTTTTGAACATCTCGAGGACAATGACGGTGATTCACAAATCTCTTTTCCGCTTGAAGTTTATGTAAAAACATATAACATTAATAAGTGTAAGAACACGCCGCTGCTGACACATTGCACGCCGCTTTCAGGCTATGCAAAACTTGTTGAATATGCACA
>CAUUVZ010000039.1:0-22269 GCA_963548875.1 uncultured Treponema sp.
TTTTTGATTTCTCAATCAGCTTGTAGACAAAAACTCTTCATTCCTGATTAAAACTCGAATTTTGGGGTAATAAAACATTAGTACGGTAGATTTCCGAAAAGCTATATACTGTGCAAAACTTATACCCGCAAAATAAAATCGAAGTTTCTTCGATAATTCGAGTTTTAAAGCGAGCCTTATTCCATCCGCAATATGTGGAGGCGGCGCGCTTTGTTTGGGTTTCGCAGTCGATTTAAATCTTACTCATTCATATACGGAATGTTTCTTTTCAAGCAGGTGGAAAATGAGCGTAAAGACCGCCGTTATTACAAGATAAAGCACCATTGCAGGGATATAGACAAGCGAAGATGCCGTCGACGATTGTATGCTTCGGGTTACTTTTGTTATATCGGCAAGAGCAATTAAAGATACGAGAGACGCATCTTTAAGCATCATTATAAACTCGTTTCCGACCGGCGGTATAAGGCGACGGATCGATTGCGGCAATATAATAAGGCGCATAGTCTGGAAATAATTCATTCCCAGTACTTTTGCTGCTTCGAATTGCCCTTTGTCGATTGATTGGATTGCCGCGCGGATAATCTCCGAGCAATATGCACCGCTATTGAGGGCGAATGCAATAAAAGCCGCAAGAAATTGGTTGTGTATGGTTAATGCGCGGTTTATTTCCGGCAAACCGTAATAAACAAAGTAAAGCTGCATCAAAAGCGGCGTTCCGCGGAAAAAGAACACATAGGCATTGCAGATTCCGCGAAGCACCTTGTGCTTAGACATTGTTCCGAGCGCAATAAAAATGCTTATAATAATACCTGCCATGACAGAACACAGCGTAAGAAGTATAGTAATTCTGGCACCGGCTAAAAGCTGCGGTATCCAGCTTATCATTTTATGTAAAGTTTCTATCATTCAGGCAGCTCCGTTTAGTCTTCGCTTTTTATGGAATCCGAAAGATCTATTCCGAAAGAATCAATATACAGTTTTTTCAAAGTACCGTCGGATTTCATTGCTTCAAGCGCGGAATTCACTTTTTCAAGCAAAACCGTATTGTCCTTTTTCATGCAGATTCCCATATATTCATCGGAAGTACCCGTCCAAACCAGCTTGTATTCACTGTTCGTTTTGCTCAGATAATCCGCCGCAACAAGATAATCACTTACAACCGCGTCGATGCGTCCGAATCTTAAATCGTCAAAAGCGTTAAAAGCCTTGTCATATTCGGCGTGAATATATGTTATGCCTTTTTCTTTTTCAAGTTTTTGCATAAAAATATCGCTGGTCGTTTGCGTTTGATAGCCGACTTTGAGATTTTTTAGATCTTCCGGTTTCGTTACGGAAAGATTCGAATCTTTTGCAAGAAGAATCGCCTGACCGTTTCCGATATACGGGATTGAAAAAGCATAATTTTGCTTGCGTTCTTCAGTAATCGTCATACCGGACATAATTACGTCGTAACGACCGGCATCAATTCCTGCAAGCAATCCGTCCCAGTCCGTGTCGATAATCTCGGCTGTCAGCCCGAGACCGAGCCGCTTCGCAATTTCTTTTCCCAAGTCAATATCGAATCCCAGTGCGGTTTTTCCGTCCGCTGCATAATACTCAAACGGCGGATAATCTACACTGACTCCGATTTTGTACTTTCCTTTTTCAATGGTGAATTCACCTTTTTCAATCTTTTTTGAGCATCCTGCCAGAACGGCTCCCGACAAAATTGCTCCCGCAAAGAATAATGCAATTCGTTTCATAATTCCTCCTATTTCTTTTACCTAAATAAAATTGACATTTCCAAATTAAACGCAAACAGGCTTTCCGTCCGCTTTATCCGCTTAGGAGTTGAAAGTTGATTTCTTCCACGTCTGCGGATTTTATATTCCGATTAAAAAACGAAATTATTTTATGCTGTCGGATAAATCCGTCCCGAAAATATCTGTATACATCGTTTTTAATGTTCCGTCTTCTTTCATCGACTGTAAAGCCTCGTCGATTTTTTCCAAAAGTTCGGTGCTGCTTTTTTTTGTGCAAACTCCGAAAAATTCATCGGGATTGCCTATCCATACGGCTTTAAATTCGCTGTTACTTTCGTTTAAGTATGAAACGGCGACAAGATAATCGCTTACAACCGCATCGATTCTGCCTAATCTAAGATCATCGTAAGCATTCAAAACCTTGTCGTATTCCGCTTTTATGAAATTCAACCCGGCTTCCGACTGTTTTTCCATAAAAAAATCCGAAGTGCATTCGGCTTGATATCCGACTTTTTTGCCTTCAAGGTCGGCGGGTGAGGATATTTTCAGCGAAGAATCTTTCCGCAAAATAATCGACTGACCGTTACCGATATAAGGTTCGGAAAAAGCGTAATTTGCTTTGCGCGCATCGGTCATAGTCATTGCAGATACAATAACATCGTAGCGGGATGTATCCAGCCCTGCAAAAATTCCGTCCCATGCGGTATCGATAAACTTTACATTGACACCCATGCGCTTCGCAATTTCCTTGCTAAGCTGTATATCAAAACCTGCAGGAGTTTTTCCATCCGCTGAATAATATTCAAACGGCGGATAGCCGATTTCTACGCCGACTTTTAAAACGTCCTTTTCAAGCGTAAATTCCCCTTTTTTAGTTTTTTTACCGCAACCGGATAAAATAATTGCTGCGGCAAAAATAAAAATCCCGACAATCTTTTTCATTGAATTTCTCCCTTTTTATAAGAATCGTAAACGGTCAAAATATATGAAATCCGTATTATTATGCATACCTCAAGAATAATAAAGTATTACTTCAGCATTTTATGCAGAAACTATATATTTTTCTGCATAAATATGCAACATAAATAATATGATTTTCCGAATCTTTTTTATTTCTTCTAATCTCGAGTTTTATAAACTCAAAGCTAATATTCAAGGGACTGGCGGACGGAAAAACGGGACGTGAAAGACACAACAGGTTTTCCGTCCGCTTCAAGTTTCGAATTTTCGAAACTTGTGCAACCGGACACAGTCTGTAGATTTCTCACTTGGGTGCAATAAAGAATCTTTTATGCAATTTTGCGTTATGCAAAATTGCAGCGGACGGGAAACCGGTTATGTCTTTATTATCCAGTTCTACCGTCCGCCGCGCACTTGTAGGATTTTTCATTTGCGGTTATAATTTTTTTGTGCCGGTATTATACATAGTTGGAACTCCGATTGGAAATTTGGGTGATATAACATTTCGTGCCGTTGAAACTTTGAAAAATGCGGATGTTATCGCCTGTGAAGATACGAGGCATACGCTTCAGCTGCTTACGCATTTTGAAATACGTAAACCGCTGATTTCCTGCAGGGCGCAGAATGAATCGATTGCAGCGCAGAAAATTATTTCCTTATTAGAAGAGGGAAAAAATGTAGCGTATGCAAGCGATGCAGGAACTCCGGGTATAAGCGATCCCGGTGCGCTGCTTGCAGGAGCCGTACGGGCGGCAGGCTTTCAGGTTGTTCCGATTCCGGGTGCATCTGCGTTTGCCGCTCTTGCAAGTGTCGCAGGTGCGGGCGGAAAGACTTTGATTTTTGAAGGATTTCTTTCACCTAAAGGCGGGCGGCGAAGAACGCGGCTTAAAGAACTTTTAAGCACGGGTGATGCCGTAATACTTTACGAATCCCCTTTTAGGATTGTAAAGTTATTAAACGATATTGCCGATATTGGAAAAGACCGCAGAATTGTAGTCGGACGTGAAATGACAAAATTGCATGAAGAAATTATCGAAGGAACAGCCGCAGAAATTGCTGAAAATTTTAGCGGACGGGATTCGATAAAAGGTGAATTTGCAATTTTTATTTCGGGAACAAAAAAACTTCAAAATTTTGACGAATCTGTCGATAATTAAGGCAGAGGGGCAGGACTAAAATGATGATAGACAAAATCGGAGGAGTGAATCCTCTAAGCAATGTTCAGAATACCCGCCGTACAAACGGGACTGAAAAATCCAGCTTCGGTTCGGACAGCATTTCCGTATCCGACAGCGCAAGAGCGATGGCTGAAAAGTATTATATGCAGCAGATTGCCGCAGAAACTCCCGATGTCCGTGCCGATCGCGTAGCTGAAATAAAAGCGAAGATTAAAGATCCGTCTTATCTTAATAATGCCGTTATTGCGTCTGCAGCAGACCGTATTATGGAAAGTTTCGGTATTTAATTGAGGCGGGCATTATAATGCAGTATGCATTAACAAAAGACGGGTTATTTTTCCCGTCTTTTTATTTTTTTTAAAGAAACGAACAATGCGTAAGATAAAAATTGGAGTGGCAAATGACAGATTTTATTTTTAAGATTTCACCGAACATAATGCTGGGCCCATACACCGTAACTCGCATTGCCCAGCAAATAAAAACATGGGGTTCGCGTTTTATGATCGTTTTGGACCCGATTCTTAAAGAAGTCAACCTTGCGGAAAAAATTTTACAACCTCTTGCGGAGCGTAAAATAGAATATTTCATCTTTGACGAATTAAATGACGGTGCCAACACCGAAACGGTTACTCAAATTCTTACGCTTGCACGAGAAAGCCACATACACGGAATAATTGCAATCGGCGGGGCAAAAGCGATGTATGCCGGCGGTTGTGCGGCAGCTCTTTTTTATGAAAATCATCCCGTTTATGATTATGCAGACGGCTCCGTACCGACGGCTGCTTCTTTGCCGCTTATATGTGTTCCGACTACGATTCGTGCGCCGTATGCCTTTACATCAACTCTCCCGATTGTCGATTCCAGAAGCCGCCAGGTAAAATTGATTAAAACCCAGAACGG
This sequence comes from uncultured Treponema sp., assembly GCA_963548875.1. Classification (GTDB taxonomy): domain Bacteria; phylum Spirochaetota; class Spirochaetia; order Treponematales; family Treponemataceae; genus Treponema_D. The sequence continues at coordinate 4,781 of CAUUVZ010000039.1, forward strand.
CGTATGCAAACTTTTCTTATGGGACACGAATCTTTCTTTAACGCTTACTGATAATCAGCGGACTTCAATAGCACTTGAGACGCTTTGCATTGCAATAGAGGCTTATCTTTCTCAAAAAGCGAATTTTTTCAGCGATATGTTTGCCGAAAAATCCGTAGAACTTATGGGATACGGACTTGACGGTGCAAAAACGCTTGAAATTACAACCCCTGCCGAATTACTGCAGGCGCAGGCAGGCTGTATGGCATCGCTTGCTTCGGCTTCAAGTTCAATCGGGGCGGCAGGATTATTGGCTCTTGCGATAAATGCGCGTTTTAAAATTTCCCGCTCGCTCATAACCGCAATTCTTCTTCCCTATATAATTGAAGAAATGGGAAAATTTAAAAGCGATAAAATCGAAAAACTTGCACATATAATGAATGTACTGACTCCCGATGTTCACAAAGAGCAGGCTGTGCAGTTATTTGCGGAAAACATACGTCAACGCCTTGCAAAAGCAAATCTTCCGGTTCGCTTAAAAGAACTTTCAATCTCTATAGAACAGCTTGCGCTTGCTGCAGAAGATGCAGGTCAACTTGACTTTGTAAACAATCTTCCACGCAGTATGACAAGCGACGATTTATTCGATTTGCTGAAACAAGCGTACTAGAATGATTGAGCCCGAAAAACTTTTTCAGCTTAGCGGCGGACAAAAAAGGCGAAAACTTGCATTAACATTCGGTGCTCTTGAAAGAGATATTGCGGGAATTGCGGAAAAAGGTCATGAATACGCGTACAAGAATCTTTCAAGGCGGGAATACACTAAAAAACTTGTCGAAATTTTATTAAAAGATCCGAAACTTTCCCCCGCCGCCGCAGATGAAATTAAAATTCTGCTTAATTCGGAATCGTTTGACGAATTACGTTTATGCAACTGCGCCCGCAATCATCTTCTTGCCTTAATAGGTTCGTTTCCTGCCGAATGGGATTTGGTTATTGCGCCGCATTCTTCTTTTCGGGATAAAACCGGTGCGGTACAAGCGAGAAGTTTTTACAAAGGCGTAAGTGTTTACGCGGAAGATATTCGCTCTCCGTTTAATATGGGTTCGATTTTTAGGACTGCGGAAGGAATGGGTGCGGAAAACGTTTATATTTCGCCGTTTTGTACGGATCCTTTACAGCCTCGTGCGCAGCGAAGTTCTATGGGCTGTATAGAAACTATGGGTTGGAAAAGAATCGATTTAAATTCTTTGCCTGAAGACGTGCCGGTATTTGCCTTGGAAACGGGCGGTACGCCGATTACCGAATTTAAATTCCCAAAGGAAGGAATTTGTATAATCGGTTCGGAAGAACTCGGATGCAGCCCCGAAGCGTTAAAACGTGCTCGATACGGGAGAGTGTCCGTTCCGATGAAAGGCTTAAAAGCATCTTTAAATGTAGGTGTTGCTTTCGGAATCCTTATGCAAAAATGGTGTGAATATTTGGAATCGATATAAAGTTCCGGTTTCGCAAAAAATAGTAAGCCGCTGCCCGAAACGGATTTCTTTGCCTGCTTGTGAGATGAATATTTGCTAAAGACAATTTGCTTCTCACAATGCGTATTCCATGTTAAAATAACACAGTTGAAAAACACGTCCGGGTTTTCCCGCTCGACAGACATCGTTTATCGATTGTGTTTTTCGCTTTCGTTACAAAACACGAAAATTCGGCAATACTCGGCTTTTGATAAAGTTTGCGGGTGTCGGATTTATTAAGAACGTATTTAAAATCACTGGAGATGTTTACCGGCTCTAAGAAATCTCATCTATCTTACGTAAAATGCCGAAAATCAATTTATAAAATATTTCCTTGATTTTAACATATTTATTATAAAATTTTCGGAATAGCAATGAAATGGAATATTAACTTTGATTTAGTCGCGTTTTTTATGATACTTATGATTTTTATAATCTATAGTTCATACAGGCAGATTTCCACGCGCTCCAAACGTCTTTATAAAGCCCTTCTTCTTGTTGCCCTTGCCTCTACCGTTACGGATATTATGAGTGCAGTTGCAGCCAGTTATCTGATGAAGTCTTATATTCCTCTGAATTATCTTGCACATATTATTCATTTTCTTGTTCAGGGACTTGTCCCGTGCATGTATTGTATTTTTACGTATTCAATGGTTTTTGAAACGGGCAGACTTACAACGGCGCGCAGACTGATTATAATTTTGCCGTATTCCATAACCATGCTGCTTGTTCTGACAACGCCGGTAACTTGCTTTGCATTTAAATTCGACGAACAGGGAAATTATTTACGCGGCTGGGGGCAAATTGGTACGTATTCGTGTGCGGCGTTTTATATATTTACCAGCTGCATAATAATAATGAAAAATCTTAGAGTTATTACAAGAATTCAAAAAATCGCAGTATTGTTTTATACGATAGAAACTTTTGCATTGAGTGCCGTACAGGTTTTTTATTCGTGTTATTTGCTTCAAGAAATTGCGATTGCGTTTGCCATGTTGTTTATCTATCTTACGATGCAAAATCCTCTGGAATATGTAGACACGGATATGAATACATATAACCGGAGTTTATTTATGAAAATCGTGAATAATTTTATAGCAAATAGAGAAAAATTCTCGATTGTGTGTGCGCAAATAGAAGGTTTGCATTATATAAACGAAAAATTCGGAATGGAAAACGGAACGGATCTTTTGGCGGCAGCTCCGGAATTTTTAAGAGAAAACTATGCTTCAAATAACGTTTTTAGGATAGGTCCTACAAGATTTGCCGTTTTACTTCCCGGCGACTGCGATTATACGGAATTAAATGAAAAAGTTATCGAAAGATTCGGGAGACCTTTTAAAATCAAAAACGTAGATGTAAAACTGCAGATTTATTTATGCGCTATTTCTTATCCAAAGCATGGAACGTCTCTGTCCGATATTCTGGATATAATCAGCTACTCTTTAAAAGACGCTTACGGTACGAAGAAGAACGGTATAATCGTCGGTAATAAAGAATTGTTCTCCGATATGCATAGACAAATGAATGTAGAACAAGCCGTTTCAAACGCCGTTGAAGACCGTTCCTTTGAGGTTTTTTATCAACCGATTTTCAATATAACGGAGCGCTCGTACACGAGTATGGAAGCCTTAGTGCGCATAAACGATCCGGCACTGGGATATATTCCGCCGGAAGAATTTATTCCGATGTCGGAGAAAAACGGCGATATTCTTCCTATCGGAGAAATCGTTTTGGAAAAAGTCTGCCGTTTTATTCAGGCAAATCATCCTGAAGAATACGGTATTAATAAAATCCACGTAAATTTAAGTGTCGTCCAGTGTATGCAGGAAAATATTTCCGAAAAGCTGTTGGATATAATCGACCGCTATAAAATTCCGCACGGCATGATTGATTTTGAAATAACGGAAACCGCCGCGATAGACAGCGGAGAGCAGCTTATGATTCTCATGAAAAAATTAAATAATCGGGGAATACAATTTGCACTGGACGATTACGGCACCGGCTACAGCAATCAGGCAAGTATAATGGAATTTCCGTATTCTACGGTAAAACTTGATAAATCAATCGTTTGGGCTTCTCAGGCAGGAGAAAAAGCGGCGATTTCTCTAAAACATACAATCGCCATGCTTAAAGAATTGAAAATGGCGGTACTTGCGGAAGGTGTTGAAACGGAAGCGCAGGTGAAATCTCTTGAGGAAATGGGCTGCGAATTCTTTCAAGGGTATTTTTACAGTACGCCGCTGCCGGAAAACGAGATTTTGGACTTGCTTAAAAAATAAAAATGTCGAGTTTCGGAAAACTCGACATTCGACTTATTCTATTTGTTTTGCGGAGCCGTATCTCCGCAAAAATCAATATCCGTCGCTCATTGCGCGGTTGTTATCTTTTATGCAAAGTTCATCGTAAACGAGACTGCGTTTACGCAATTCCTGCTTTAATTCATTGGGGAACGGCATATTCCGCCAGAAAATGCCGCGGACTTCTTTATCCAGCCGCTGAACGCCGGTAGATTCTTTTGTCATCCATAAAACGTAATCTTCTATGAAAAACGCTTTCAAATCGCCTTTTAATTTTTGGCGGTCGATAAACTGATAATATTGCCCTGTAAGACCTTCTTCCATCCAGTAATACGATGCTTTTTCTTTTGCGACTTGCCAGCGTAAATCCGCAACCGCCGTCAAAATGGCAATACGCAAATCACGCGGATACATCGGAATTACGATACGCCCGCGGCTGGTTACACGGTTATAGCGGTCAAACGGTTCCCAACAAAAGCCGCGGTCTCCGTAAGTCGGCAAAAGCAGCACATACGGAACGATTCTGTTCGCAATGTTTTTGTGAATTCTGCAAAACGCGCCCGGATCGATAGATTCCACCCAGCGGAGAATTTCAATTACGTTTTCCCTCGTTCCCGTTCCTTTTTCCGTGCAGTGATAAAATTCTCTCGTAAAAATCGGAAATTGGTTGCCCTGCCGCCCTACGGTCATCTTTGCCATTTGGCGTACCGTCTCAAATTCCACATTTACGGCACCTGCGTCGGTTACGGTTTCTTGAGGCGCATCGGTCAGTTTGTCTTCAACGCTGTTGTAAACACCTCTGGCATCTTCGTATTCTTTTAGACATTTCGTAAGCTCTTTATCGTTTTTTGAAAGACGATGCAAACGGTCGGTGATTTCGGAAAACAATCTTTTTTGAAGCTCGCTGTAAGGTTCTTTGTGCGGAGAAAGTCCCACATAAACATTATGTTCGCATATCGCTTCAACTTTTTCTTTAAGTTCCGTTTCAAGCGCGTTCCGTTCGTTTTCTTTTATATTAAGCAAGTTTTCCGCACTTTGCAGCTTGCCGGAATTTTTCGATTGAAGCTGCATAAGGCGGGTTTGCTCGAATTTTGCGGCTTCTTCCGCGCTGGATGCTTTTACCGGAGTGCGTTTTTCATCCGTCATGGAGTTCGTCAGCCTGCCGGATGCAATCTCCTTAAACCATTCATCAACGTAAAGAACCGGTTCTTGATAAATATTTTCATATATTATTTTAGAAAAAAACTGTTTTTGTTCCGTTCTGAACAATGACGGAAGCAGCACTCCGAAACGCAAAAACATACGTTTAGGCATGGGCAATGTCAAATCTCCCATTTTAGGAGCCATTCCCCGCACAAGTTCCCAAAATGCCGACTGAATCTGCTGCCGGTAAACGGTTCTGTCTTTCGGATCTTGGCAAGTCAGGTATTTTGAAAGGACTTGATGTACGCGCTGTGCGGATGCGTTTTCGCCCGTCAAAACGGTTTTGTAATATTGAGTATCGTCAAAAACATCCGACGGAGTGTCGCTGAGCGGATTTTCTATCGGTTCAAAACCTTTTTGACTTAAATCAACCCTATGAATCGATTTCGGGGCAGATTCTTCTTGAGAATCTGCAGAAAATAATGCGGATTTTTTTGAAAAGTTCTTCATATTGAAACTGGGTTCGAATTCAGTAATTTCAATATTATCCGTTGTTCCGCCGCTTAAAAGAGCCGCAATTTCGGGATCAAGCTCAGAATTATCACTCATAATTCCATCTCCAGATTTTACGATTTCATAAAGAAGATTCTTAAAAAGTGCGCAAAATATCCGTATCTTTCAAGAATGCCGCATTATATCATGCGGGTTTTATTCCCGCAAGGACGGCATACGGACTCCTGCAAGTTTGAATCCGCTAATTGCATATTTTTTATCATAAACATGTTCTTCGAGGTCTACGGATAAACGATTCTAAAAAAGTCCTTTTTTCTGTAGTTTCCTTAATTTACATGCTGCCGACAACGTTTCCGTTCATTATGGAATCAAGTGTTTCGAGAGTTTTGTAATTCATTTTTTCGTGGCTGACTTTTTTTAGAATCATTTCGGAAAAAGGCTTCATTCCTTTTAGCACGACGGCAAAATAGGCTTTTTTTCCGTCGTCGCGTTTTATCACAAACCACTGCATTCCCGAAGAATATTTTACGCTTTCCACGTATTTCCATTCGATTTTCATTTTTCTGAAAGTCATTTTCCTGTAAATAATCTCATTTTCATCATATGTATATTTTTCAACAAAATAAACGTACACCAAAAAAAGCCCAAGAATCGAAAAACCTATAAAAATCGCCGTGGTCGCCACCGATTCGGTTCCGTTCGGGAAAAGATTTGAAAACAATGCAAAGCCGCCGAACAAAAGAAAGTCGATAAGTCCGATAAAAAACACATAAAGCGGCAATTTCAATGTGTTTCCGACATTGGCTTCCAAATCCTTTTTCTTATTTCTTTTCATCAAAGAAAATATCAGCGTAATTACGAGTCCAAAGACCACCCATTCGATTATATTTTTCATTTAAAACTCCCGTAAAAGCCGTGTGTTTTTTACAGATTTCATTAAAAATCGTATAAAAAAATAGTATAAAATCGGTTAAAAACCGTCAACCATTTGCAAAAATGAAGCGGAGTTTGAAAACTGAACATAACTACTGAAAATCAAAGTAGTTTTTACGTTCCTCTCCATAATATATTTTTTATCATAAACTTCATATCGCCTTGCCCATGTTGTTCGATTATTTTATAGTTGCACTATGTTTATAAAAAATCTTCCGGTTTTGTATAAAAGGCAGCCTGCGGTAATAAAAGAAGCCGACGGTGATAAATATCTGATAGAATTTCAAATTGCAGCTCCGACCGATACGGGAAAAGCCGCCAAATATGCTGAACAAAAGGTTCGCGAAAAAGATATGATTGCGCTCCATACGCAAGCGGTTTCGTCGCTTAGAGAGCTTTTGGATGCAAAAACCGATAAATTTTCCGAACGGATTGCAGAAGCGCACGAATTGATTTTATCGGATGCGGAAACTGCAAATTCCGCAATAGAATTTCAAGAACTTGCGGAATTGTGCAGCAATTCTTTTTGTGCGGCGCAAAGCTGGTTCTTTTTTGACAGTCTTACAAACAGCCGGGAATTTCGTTTTGATGAAAATTCCGTAAAAAGCGGAAGGCTTATGTTTTTTCCGCGCACTGCGGAAGAAATCGAAGAATTGAATAAAAAACTTTATGAAAAAGAACATCTTGCAGAAATCCGTGCCGAATTTATAAATCGGCTGAAATTAAAGAAGCTCAATCTTCCCGAAGATGCAAAATTTATGGGAGAAATAGAAGCCGTCGCGCTCGGTAAAACGGAAAAATCCAAAAACATGGTCGATGCGGGCATTGCACAAACTGCGGAGAATGCGCATAGACTTTTGCTTGAGACCGGCGTATGGGATATTACAAAAAATCCTTATCCTACGCGCGCAGGACTGTCCATGTCGAGCGCGGAAGAAGGATTGGGAACTCCTCCCGAAGAAGAACGCCTTGAGCTTGAACAAACTGCTTATGCAATCGACAGTCCGTGGTCGACGGATCCCGATGATGCGGTTTCATGGGACGGTAAATATCTTTGGATTCACATTGCGGATCCGGCAGCGTTTGTTATGCCGGACAGTGCCGCCGATAGGAGTGCAAGAGCGCGCGGAACGACGTTATACATTCCAGAAGGGGCGGTTAGAATGCTCTCTGAGTCTTCTCTTGAAGACTATGCGCTCGGTTTAAAGTCAAAAAGTATTGCACTTTCATTTAGAATCCTCCTTGATTCGAATAACTGCATTGAAGAATGCGCGGTTTTTAAGACGCGGATAAATGTTTCAAGAATGACTTATGAAGAAGCCGACCGCCGTAAAGACAGTGCGGAGCTTTCCGCGTTATTTGAGATTGCGCGTAAAAACGAAGAGCGGCGAAAAAGATCCGGCGCAATTACAATCGATATGCCGGAAGTTCATATAAGTCTTGAGCCGGAATCCAAAAAAGTTAACATTGAGCCGCTTGTACGCTTTGAATCCGACTCGATGATACGCGAAATGATGCTTTTGGCAGGTGAAGGCGCGGCACATTTTGCATTTAAAAACAATATTCCGTTTCCGTATATCAGTCAGGAAGCTCCCGATGTGCAACAGGATTCGGATACGGATCCGGAAGACTTAGCCGGCAGATTTAAAATATTAAAAGGCTCGCATAAACGTTCGGTTGGAATAACTCCCGCAATGCATTCCGGTTTGGGTTTGGCTCTCTACACGCAAATTACAAGTCCGCTCCGCCGTTACGGAGATCTTATTGCGCATGAACAGCTTCGCGCCTTTCTTGACGGACGCAAACTAATCGGAAAAGACGATATGCTTTTGCGCATAAGCGAGGGGGATGCAGCTTCCGTTGCCGCGCGAAAAGCCGCCAGACAAAGCGAAATGCACTGGAAACTCGTGTATTTGCTGCAAAATCCCGAATGGACGGGAGAAGGCATTTGCATTGACCGAAGAAACGGCGATTCTCTGATTTTAATTCCGCCGCTTGCAATGCAAGTTCAAATTAAAGACGAAACATTGGATTTGAATCAAAAAGTTATGCTCAAATCTGCAAAAATCGACATTCCCACGCAGAATGCGGTATTCGTAAAAGTGTAAATATTAGATTTAATTTCGAGTTTTATAAACTCAAAGCAACTATTCTTCTAAGGCAAGCCTTAAACCTTTTTTTCAAAAGGGAGCGGCGGACGGAAGAATGGGATTTGAAAGACACAACAAGTTCGCCGTCCGCCGCCTTTTGGAATCCAAAGCTATCTTCATATTTTAATTTTTTAGGTGAGCTGTATGCGATATTTATAAAAATAGAGAAATTCGACATTCGACTTAAATAAAATGTTTTGAAATTTTTTCAATGTCATATATACTGGAGCAATCGGTGCTTTTCTTTAGCATATACGGAGTCAACTGCGGTATGCAAAGCTAAAAGCATAAAATCAAAATTAACGGCGTATACCGTTAAATAAAAGTAAGGAGGAATCCGATATGTCGGATTTAAAGTCGGGATTAATTCTTGAAGAGGGAGAATCTCTTGTAATGGAGATTGAGGCGGAACTTTGGGCTACAAGCTCAAATCCTATGGCAATGGCTCTGGGGCAGATTGAAAAATCCATTGCCAAAATATTGGGCCGTAGGATTGAAGGTTATCTTGTCATCACAAACAAAAGGGTTGTTGAAGTATCAAAAGAAATCGTTTGCTACTGCTTTAACAAGGGAACAACCGTAAAATACTTGCTTCCGAGCAGCATTAAAGAAATCGGATATATAAGACAAGCTACGTGCGGATTCTTCTGCCCTGCATTCTACCTCTACTACGAAGGATTTACACAAAGAACAAGCGTAATGCTTTCCGGTGCGGATGAAAAAGCCGCACAAAAAACGGTTGATGCTTTCTATAAGGCAATTTCGGCAGCTCAATTGGGAAATGCATAAGTTTTTCAGATTTTTATATTTGAATACTTATTCTTTTTTTTTGTTATTTTGCGGAATAATAACCGTCTTGATTCCTTTGTTCAAAGTGTCAAAACCGTTGATTATTCCGCAAGTCTTAATAGCCCTGCTTTTCATAAAACAAGCTGCACAGCTATTTTCAACATGGAAAGACAAAAAAATTAAGTATGAAATACTTATAGGAAAAAATAAAAACGGATTTCGTCCTGACTCATTTAAGATTTTTATGCAGGCTCCCTGCGGAAGATTGCTTGTAAAAACCGTGTTAAAAGATTTGGGACTTAAACAAGAATACAAAAATCTCCTTGTATACAGGGAACCTCTTTCGGTTTCCATAAAAAACGGCTGCATAAGTCAAGAAACAAAAATCTACATTAACGAGGATTTCAAATGACTTTTATCGTAATTTTTACGGCATTAGCCGTAGCATTATTGTTGAATTTTATTTTCGTAAAAAAAATCGAAAACAAAACTTACAAAATCTTCATGGGAACTTTAAATACGATTCTGTCTTTAGTATTTGTGATGCTGTTTGTTGCTCTCGGAATCGTAAAGAATCATTTAAATTCGTTTATAGATGCGGAAATAAACCGGCTTGAAAGAGAAGTTAATGAAATTTATCCGGGTGCATTGTCAAAGCAAATGAGTACTCAAGAAATTAAAAATATTCTTGAAAAATCTCTCGATAAAAAAGAAGTCAAAGGCATTGAAACGCTTGCTGAAAATATAATAAAAACAAGAATTCAAAAATACACGTCGGCTACGCTAAAAACATTCGATGCTTTGGAAAGGGAAAATGGCAAGCTGTCCGTAAAAGACGCTCTGATATCGATAAAAGAACTTTCGATAAATGCGGCATCGCCTTATTTTAGAATATTAAAAATCGCATCGGTTGTTTTTTATTTTGCTTTGATGATAATTTCCGTTTTACTGTCGATATATCTTGCAAACGGTAAAAATTCAATAAACGAAGGAATCGTTTTCGGCGAAGAAGCCGATAAAACTCACATTGGAATGAAGACGGAATAGCCTCATAACACCGTATTTAAATCCGGCAAATGATAAAGATTTGCAGCAAAAGGTATTAAATATGACCGCAATATCGGCTAAAATCGGCGGCAGCGATAAAACAAGTTTTTAAAGAAGCCGTAATTCTGCGGGTAAAAATATTTTTCCCCGAGTAAACGTATTTTCACGAATCGTAGGAATCTTTATAAACGGGAGTTTTTATGGAAAAAAAATATAACGTTGACAGCTTCAATCTTGACCACACCAAAGTTACCGCGCCGTTTGTGCGCCTTGCAGGAAAAAAGCTCGGAGAAAAAGGCGACATTGTTTCGAAATTCGATATAAGATTTTGTCAGCCGAATAAGGAATTCATGCCGACCGGCGCAATTCACACGCTTGAACACCTAATCGCAGAATATATCCGCGATGAAATCGACGGCGTTATCGACTTTTCTCCGATGGGCTGCCGCACAGGATTTTATTTTACGCTTTTCGGCGATGTTGACGAAGAATATGTTGCCGCCCGAATGATGAACGTTTTGCGCAAAGTTGCCGCATGGGACAAACCTGTTCCGGCAGCTACGGAAAAAGAATGCGGCAACTACAAAGACCATGACCTTGACGGCGCAAAAAAACTTGCGGCAGACTGGGTAAGCGGCATTGAACGCAAAGGCTGGCACTGCTTTGTATAGAAAATATCTTCGTATTTCTATTTGAAATAACGATTCTGAATAAACCCGTTCGATAAAGAAATTATCGGGCAGGTCTAATAACAGCGCGGATTAAATTTTTTAATCTGCACTTTAGATGGAAATCATTCATGGGTATTACATCGAAATTTAAAGAAACGCTTACATCTGTTGTGCCGGTAATGGCGATTGTTCTTATTTTGGGACTTACCGCAGCTCCGCTCGGGTTCGGACTTATAAGCCGGTTTTTGATAGGCGGTGCGCTTTTGATTTTGGGACTTACGCTTTTTTTAGTAGGCGTAGAGCTTGGAATTCAGCCTATAGGTGAACGAAGCGGAGCCGCGCTTACCAGTAAACGTAATCTTCCGCTGCTGCTTGGTGCAGCGTTTGTAATCGGATTTTTGGTAACGGCAGCGGAACCGGATATTCAAGTATTCGGCGACCAAATACGCTCCGTGTTCGCGTCCGTAAACAAAACTCATCTTGTGTATATGATTGCACTTGGTGTGGGCGCGTTTATCGTATTCGGACTTATGCGAACGGTGTTTTCGCTTCCCTTAAAAATCGTTCTGCTGATTTTTTACGTCGCAATTTTCGCGCTTACGTTTTTCAGTCCGCAGGAATTTTTAGGCATCGCTTTTGATTCCGGCGGTGCTACAACGGGTCCCATGACAGTACCGTTTATACTTGCGCTGGGGGTGGGTGTTTCAAGCGTCCGCGCCGGCGGGAAAAACAGCTCAAACGGGGAGGACAGTTTCGGGCTTACGGGCATTACGTCGATAGGTCCTATTCTTGCGGTTCTAATCTACGGAATCATCCTTTCTTCAAACGGACTTTTAGATAATATGCAGGAATCTGCGGCGCAGAGCGCGGAAAGCGGAGCGGACATCTTCATTCGTCTTATTCCGCATGTACTGAAAGAATCTTCTCTGTCTATTGCGCCGCTTGCGGGTCTTTTTATCGTATTTCAGCTGTTTCTGCTGAAAATGCCGCCGCGTCAAGTTATAAAAATGGCAGCAGGACTTTTATGGAGCTTTATAGGTTTATCTATTTTTTTAATCGGCGTAAACGGCGGCTTTATGCCTGCCGGAAATAAGCTCGGAATGATTTTAGGCGCAAAAGCCGCAGAATTAGGCGGAATCTGGAAGTTTTTTTTGATTGCGACAGGACTTATACTGGGTGCCGTTGTCGTTTGCGCGGAGCCTGCCGTTTGGGTTTTAACGGAACAAGTAGAAAATCTTTCAGGCGGAACGATAAAGCGCAAACTTATGTTGATGTTTTTATCGGTAGGAGCGGCAGCTGCAATCGGTCTTGCAATGTGGCGGGCAATAAGCTCTTTCCCGCTCATACGAATTCTTGCACCCGGTTATGCGCTTTCAATGCTGCTGATGATTTTTTGCCCGTCTCTGTTCACCGCAATCGCATTCGATTCGGGCGGAGTTGCATCGGGGCCGATTACGTCCACATTTGTGCTGTCGTTTGCAATGGGAGCAAGCAAAGCCGCAGGCGGCAGTTCAGATGCATTCGGTGTGATTTCGCTTGTCGCGATGACGCCGCTTATCGCAATTCAAGTACTTGGAATCGTATACAATTTTAAAAAGAAAAAATCACTCGGCACTTCCGAATCTACGACGGCGGAAGTTACACACAAGGAGGAAGACAACGCATGACGTTACTGATTGGAATTGTTCCGCGCGGCAAGGGCGAATTGCTCACTTCGGCAGCGAACGAAGTCGGAGCAAGAGGCGGAACCATAATAATGTGCCGCGGAACGGAATCTAATCTTGCTTTACAGTTATTTGGATTAGGGGATATTGCTAAAGATACGGTTTTGATTCTCGTAGGCACAAATCAAACCGAAATCATTAGAGATGCAATGATCCAAGCCGTTCGAGATGAAAAAAAATCATTCGGAGTATTGTTTTCCGTGAATGTTTCACGTTTTATTAAAAGCGGAATTACGATTAGAGAGGATAATAAAATGTCAGGAAAGACTTCTTATGAATTGATAACGGCAATAGTAAACAGAGGTTTTGCCGATGATGTTATGGCGGCTGCGAGAAAAGCCGGTGCCGGAGGCGGAACTATAATAAATGCACGCGGAACGGCAAAAGAAGGAGATGCAAAATTCTTCGGAATGGAAATCGTTCCGGAAAAAGACATGATAATGATTCTTGCCGATACGGAAAAATCTGCTGAAATACTTGAATCGATTAAAGTTTTACCGTTTCTTGCAAAACCCGGAAGCGGAATCGTATTCAGTTCTTCGGCGGAAAATTTTACCGTGCTCGGAAAGAACAAGACAAACGATTCACAATGAATTTAAAAGACGTTTTGCTGCGGCAGCTTATATCCGCCCAAAAAACGGACGGTTTTATTTCGGGAGAAGAACTTGCCGAACAATGTAATATAAGCCGCACTGCCGTTTGGAAAGCCGTTAATGCACTTAGGAAGCAAGGTGCAAAAATCGAAGCGGTTACAAATCGTGGGTACCGTCTTATAGACAGCGAGATTTTTAATGCAGAAGCCGTAAACGCAAAACTTCCGGCAAACAGCGGCGTAAAAATCGTATTTTTTAAATCAATAGATTCTACAAACACGGAAGCTAAACGTCGGCTTGCTTTAGCCCCGCAAGGAGAACTGCATAAAACGGTTTTTGTTGCCGCAATGCAGACTGCCGGACGCGGAAGGCTTACCGGAAGAACTTTTTATTCTCCTCCCGACACCGGTATTTATCTTTCGCTTGTATGGAACAACGGAAATATAGCCGCACCTGCAAAAATTACGGCTGTTGCAGCAGTTGCCGTTTGCCGCGCATTAAAAAACATATACGATGCAGATGCAAAAATAAAATGGGTAAACGATATTTATATTGGCGAAAAAAAAGTTTGCGGCATTCTTACGGAAGGAACTGCAAATTTTGAAAGCGGAAGAATTGAAAGCGCGATTATCGGAATCGGCGTAAACATTTCTGCCGACGGAATGCCGGATAATCTTAAAAATATTGCCGGCGGCGTTATAAAAAGCGGCGAAAAAATGAAACGCAGCGATTTGACGGCGGCAATAATAACGGAAATTGTAGAATTGCTTGACGGCGGAGAAATTAAAACGGCAGAAGCAATGCAGGAATACAAATCGCGTTCAAATCTCATCGGTAAAAAAATTACGGTCAGTCCCGTTATAGGTGAAAATAAAACGGATTATACAGGTACTGCAATTGGTATAACCGATGAAGCAAAACTTGAAGTGCGTCTTTCCGACGGGACGGTAAAATATCTTGACAGTGGAGAAGTAAGTTTACATACGGATTGAATTTGTAGATTCTTCATTGCGCCCGTATCGCCATCGACTTTGTAAACTCATTCATAAAAAATCACCTTAAAAATCGATTTATGCCGGTATTTATGCAAATTGACTGTACAACGTCATGGAAATCAATTTTTATCCCAAAGAGCGACGGACGGGAGAAAAGTCAAAGTGCGTAAAACCCGTTTTTACCGACGTCCGTCCGCTGCAATTTTGCCGTACAGCAAAATTGCTTAAAAAATACCTTGAGCCGTCTTCTCTTGAAAAAGGTTTAAGGCTTGCCTTAGAAGAATATAAGCTTTGAGTTTATAAAACTCGAAATTAAACCTATTTATAATTTTACGCAACAATGGTGCTATTTCTTTTCCGCCTCCAGCCGCAAACGCGCCGCTTGTGCGTGGGCAAACAGTCCTTCCGCTTCGCCGAGACGGACAGCGGCTGACGCGCTTTTTTGCACGCCGGAGGAACCTTTTTCCGCGCGGAGCGTCGTTACGGTTTTTAAGAATGCGCGGACGCTTAAGCCGCCCGTGTACCTAGCCGCACCCGAAGTGGGGAGTGTGTGATTGAGTCCCGCCGCATAGTCGCCGAGCACTTCCGCAGAATAGTGTCCGATAAAAAGCGAGCCGTAATTGCGGACGAGTGCGGCGATTTTTGTGCGCTCATCTCCGCCGGTCATCGCAAGTTCCAGATGTTCGGGGGCTTTTTTGTTCGCAAGTTCCGCAGCTTTTTCAAGCGAAGGGACTATGATTATCCGTCCGTGCTTTTCTATGCTTGCGCGCGCGGTTTGCGCAGTCTTGAGCGCGGCAAGTTGTTTTTCAATTTCGTCGGCAACACGGTCGGCACGTTTTTTATCGGTGAGGGCAAGAACGCTTTGCGCTTCCGTGTCGTGTTCCGCCTGCGCAAGCATGTCCGCGGCAAGCCATTGTGCGTCCGCCGTCTCATCCGCGATGATAAAAACTTCCGTAGGTCCTGCAATCATATCGATGCCGACTTTGCCGTATACCGCTTTTTTGGCGGCGGCAACGAACTTATTACCCGGTCCCACAATTACGTCGACCGCGGGAATCGTTTCCGTTCCGTATGCCATCGCCGCAACCGCTTGCGCGCCGCCGCAAGCAAAACATTTATCGACGCCGCAAATGTATGCGGCAGCCATAATTCCTTCGTCGGCGTAGGGCTTTTTCGCCGCCGCAGACGAACAGTCCGCCTTTTCCGCAGAGTTTTTTGCCGCATCGTCGGGGTGAATGCGCGGAGGCGTACACAAAATTATCTCTTTTACGCCGGCGGCTTTTGCGGGACTTACCGTCATAACAACCGTCGAAACAAGCGGAAAACGTCCCGCCGGAACGTAAACTCCCGCCTTTTCCACAGGAATCGTCTTTTGACCGGTAAAAAGTCCCGGTTCAAGTTCCATTTCAAAATCGTCAAACGAATCTTTTTGCCGCCGCGCAAACTTCAACGCCAATTCCTTTGAACAGCACAGCGCGTCATACAGCTTGGGATTTTCTTTTTGCAATTTTTCGGCGGCGGCTTTTAAGTCATCCGCACGTATCAAAAACGAATCGGGCGCAATCGAGTCGAATTTTTTTCCGTACATACGCAGGGCCGAGTCCCCGTCCTTTTTTACGGTTTCGACAATCTCTCGCACAGTCTCGTCCGTACCGGTAAAATCCCGTCCGACAAACCAATCCTCGCTGAGTTCCGTGTAATCAACAATTTGAATCATATCATTTTTCCTTGTGCCGCCGGTCAAGTTCCGCCAAAACATCTTTCCATTCAACACTTTCGCGGTTCAGCAGCACGGTTACAAAATACAAAAGGTCGGCGGCTTCCCAGATAACTTCGTCTTTTTCCGACGCTTCGCAGAGTTCTTCCGCTTCTTCCATGACTTTTTCGCGCACCCGTTTTGAATCGAGAGTCGCCGTGTAAGAGCCGGGTGTGGGATTTGCAAAACGCTCCGCAATAATCGAATAAAGCCGCTCGAAGGTAGAAGGAGCATCTGCCTCGCCTGAAAAACACGTGTAACTTCCCGTGTGGCACGCCCCTCCTGCGGGAATGACGGTCGCAAGAACGGTGTCGCGGTCGCAGTCGGCGCGAAGTTTTACGACTTTAAGGAAGTTTCCGCTCGTTTCGCCCTTTGTCCACAGGCAGTTGCGTGAGCGCGAGCGGAAAGTGAGTTTTCCCGTGTCGAATGTTTTTTCAAACGCTTCGCGGTCGGCATAGCCCATCATCATCACTTCTCCTGCAACGCTTTGCGCAATCACCGGAATTAAAGTCTCCTTTTCCCACGCCAGACAGCGGATAAACGCGTCTTTGAGCGAAACCGCACCGGTATAAAGCGCCATGCCGAGCTGAACGTCGCAGCCGAGTTTTTCAAGCCGCTCTATTTCATCGACGGTAGAAACGCCGCCGGCAACGACAACACGGCAATTTACGGCGGCACGGAGAGATGCTGCAAGCTCCATATCCGTTCCCCGCATACAGCCCTCTTTTTCCACGCAGGTAAACAAAAGCTCGCTGCAATATTTTTCCGCTTGAACTGCTCCGTCCAAAAGCGGAATGTCTGTCGTTTCCGTCCATCCTTTGACGGCGATTTTCGCATTTATCGAATCGACTGAAATGATGACCCGCTGCCGCCCGACGGCTTTTACGAGCGCGTCAAGGAAATCCGTATCGAGCGCGGAAGATACGTCGTGCGCGTCCTTTTTCCACGCGGCGGAACCGATGATAACTTTTTCCGCGCCGAGCGATACAAGTTCTTTCGCTCGCTTGACGCTCCGTATTCCGCCGCCTGCACGCACGTTTCCCTGCCTCAAAAGCCGTTTTAAGACGGGCGTATTTACGCTGTCGCCCTTTGCGTTTACGTTTCCAAGCGCGGCATCAAGATCAATCACCGCGACTTCACCGTATGTATTAAACTCGCGGATTAAAGCGTCCGCGTCGTCCCTTTCAAGCACGGCTGTCTTGCCGTTTTTCAACTGAACGACACGCCCGCCTTTCAAATCTATAGAAGAAATTACCATGTGCCGAATAGTACAAAAAAAAGCGCATGGAGACAACGGCACGCCGGCAGTTCGAGTTTTCCGCGAGACAAAATATTGCAGAGCGAGTTATTCCGTGTTATATTTTGCACATGAAAATAAAGTT
>CAUUVZ010000040.1:0-21966 GCA_963548875.1 uncultured Treponema sp.
AAGAAGAAATCTTGATCAAGGTTGCAGACACAGAAAAGGGCTTATATTCGGCAATTAACTTAACGAAAACAGAAATCTTATCAACGGTAGCAGACACGGAGCGGGAACTGCGGGCGATTTTGGATATTCAGTCAAGCGCGGTAACGGCATTAGTAAAGGGCGGCGGAGCGGCAGGGCAGATGTCGCTTTCTTTAGAGCTGCCAGTGATGATTGACGCAGCCACTCGCGCGAAGTTCGTACAGGCGGCAAGCGAGGCGGAAGTTTCGGCGGTATATGCGAAACTTGACGGTATGGAGAACTACGCGATTAAGGGCAACGCCAGCAATGCGGATGTAAAGGCATTGTGGGATAAAGCGGTAAAGGCGGGGCTTTTGGCAAGCCAGATACAGCTTAATGCAAGCCAGATTGTCGTACAGAACGGGGATAAAACCGCAGCAGCGTTTATTGATGGAAAATTACGCGCAGCTTGTATTGACGCGGAAAACCTTATTGTTCAACAACTGAAAATCGACAGCGACAAGCAGAGTAATCAGGATTTTGAAGCGTATTTTGATAAATCTCGCGGCTTGCAGATTAAAAACAGGGGCGAAGATATCCTAAAGGTTGACCCGAAAACAGGCGAGGCGTTTTTTACAGGAAAAGTTCAAGCAGGTGCGGTAGAGCTTGCGGATAAAGGTGTTTTCATACGGAATGGGGAAATATCAATAGAGAACAAGGGATGGAAAGGCGTTTTACGTCCTTGTAATAACGGCGTAGAGCTTGCTATATTAGGCGGCGACGGGGGTAATATGACAAAAAAACAGTTGTGGACGTATATTTCAGGCGGTATTTTAAATCTTTTTGTGCTGGGTTCCATCACCAGTTGCGGGGGAATGTATCAGAACTCTTCGGGTTGGCGGAAACAGGAAAATATTACCAAAGACCGGCATTTAAATGCCATTGCTTGCAACGGAGATACATGGGTAATTTGCGGTGATAACCGTACTATAGTAATTAGCACAGACGATGGTAATACATGGAATTCTAAAGTATCTGGAAGTGATTTAGATTATTCGCCCTTTCGTGCTGTCGCGCATAACGGTGATAAATGGATAGCAGGGGGAAAAGACTGTGGTTTATATGTTAGTATAGATAACGGGAATACGTGGATGCGATTAGCGTCTGCCCCCAATAATAATTTTATCTCTATTGCATATAACAACAACAGATGGGTCGCAACGGGACAAGCTCATGCGATTTATGTAAGTGCAGATAATGGAGACTCATGGACTGAAAAAAAAGGCGTGGGGCTACCCCTTATCACACAAGGGGAGCTCAACAGTGTCGCTTGCAACGGCAATGTGTGGATAATCGTTGGAGTTTGGCATGGAATAGTCGTCAGTTTGGATAATGGGAATACATGGAACTTTAAAACCGCCCCTATACTCCACACAGTGGGAGCTAGACTTAGAGCAATATCTTGTAACGGCAATACATGGGTAGCCGTAGGTGGCGACGGTATAATCCTAACTAGCACAGATAATGGAAATACATGGCAACGAAAGGATAGCAAAGTAACTGCCGGACTATGTGCGGTTGCTTACAATGGCAATACATGGGTAGCAACGGGGGGGGGAGCAATAATAGTCAGTGTAGATAATGGAAACACATGGATTGACCGAGCCAGTGATATGCAACAATTAGTTGGCAAATCTTCCTTTAACGGGGTTGCTTGCAATGGCAATACATGGATAGCTGCTGGATACCCAAATACAGCAATTATTAAATCTCCCGACGGGTTAATATGGAACTACTGACATGTTATTCTGTATCCTCGATGAGAAAAACAGAGCAAAAGACACAGCGGTCTGGAAGCCGTAGCAATCCCCGATACAACAGCATTGCAATACCGCCTATTCCCCCAATAGTTATTTGTGAAAATAGAAAATGACTATTAGCGTTAATTTTTATCATCCTGTGCGAATTACCGCCCGCCCGCTATGCCTATCCGCGTAAAAATAGCGGTAAATTAAATCTTTCTCCACAATCGGCATGGAATCGCCGACGCAATCAGTTATCGGCTCGGCCAGCTCCACCCCGTAATATTTCCCGCCCATATAGGCGCGTAGCCCGAAACTTTCCGATAGGCAGAGAGTGAAATGCACGCAGGCGGCGCGTTTTGCAATCAGATTGAAAGCGTAGCCGTGATAAATAAAATGCCCGTCCGCATGGGTTTTCTTTTCGGCGCGAACCGAAAACAGATAATCAAAATCAACATCGGCGGCAGGCGGGGCTTTCCAGTGCAAATCTTCATCTTGCGCGGAAACGGCAAAACGGGCGTTGAATCCGTCGATAAAATCAGCGAGGAAAGCGTTAGCTTTTTCGATTGTATCAATTTTTAGGAATCGGAAAATAAACGGCAAACGCCCCTGTAAGGTTTGCCACAATCTTTCTATGCGTCCTTTTGCTTGAGGCGAGTATGCAGCTATCAGTTCCACCTGCAATTCACGGCAGGTTTTCTGCCATTGCGTTTCTGATTTTTCCGCGCCCGCTAACTGCTCTTCCAGCGTAGCCCCGCGCGTGGTAAAAAAACATTGCGCACGATCGGAATAAATGGCGCGTGGCAACAGCCCGCCCGTCCGTATGAAAATCTGCCAAAGAAGCTGATAGTAACCTAAAAGACATTCATTCACGCAGAAATAAAGGGCTACAATTTTATGCGTAGCGTCATCTATCGCGCCATGCAGAGTTACTTTTTTACCGTTCATAAACCAATCATGCAACGAAGCATCAATCTGTATCAAATCACCCTCGTTCGGGCGTTCCTTACGCGGCAGATGTTTTTTCTTTTCGCGCACAGGAATACGGGCGCGGGGAGATACAATACCGGCCGAAGAAAGCGCGGTATAAAAAGTCGTATAGCACGGCAGGGCGGAATAATGCAGGTAATCGGCGCAATCATCGCGAAATGACATAAATGGAGTGCCGTCAAAAAGTTTATAATCGGCGGCAATCCGCGCCCAATTGTATTTTTTATTTTTCGGAGTGCGTCCCGTATTACCGTGAATCCATATAGCGTCGCCAAATTTCAGATAGCGCATTTTGAGCCTTTGGACGGAAAACGGCGCAATCCCGATTTTTTTAGCGCACTTGCGCACGGAGATTTTACCCGCCGCACACAGCGGGATATATTGCATTTTTAGTTTTTGTAACTCGCAATTCATATATTGCTGTTCGGAGAGAGTGGGGAAAATCTTTAGTTTTGTGAAACCAAAATAAAAAAAATGCAGATTTCTTCTTATAATATAAAAAAAAATACTACAACTGTAGATTTTGCTATGCAAATCATGCAAATGCAGATTTTGCATAATACTTGTATACAAAAATAGCAAATATATTTTTTGCTAGCGTTTGCACTATGTATATGAGCAACACAAATACACCGTGTGTATATGAATTTGACTATGTATTTGAATATGTATATGTATTTGAATATGATTACAGTAGTAATTTAAAAAGAGTATGCGCCCAGCGCATGAGCGCGTAAACGCGCCGCCCTTTGGAAAAATCAGCAATCGGCAACTTTCAGAAAAACTTTAATTTTTTTTATTTTTCCGCTTGACTTTTCGGCGGGCTGGCTTTATAGTCAAATTATCAGCCGCAAAAAGCGGTTGCATATCTGTACACCTTATCACTCCATTGTTGACACATAAAAAAAATATGCTGCATAATTAAATTCATAATTTTTGCAAGATTTAACGAAACATTTGAAACACAGCCGATACTTTGAACATTCCGTTATAAGCGATTAGCGCTCGCAAAATCCGAGGTAATTTATCCGCATTAAATTAAAAACAAAATGCGCATTGTAGATAAGTTTTATATCGCCGATTTTTAAATTTTAAACATTACGCGCAAAGTAAAAACAGCCCGTATTATGCGGGCTATTTTAGAAAAAGAAACTCAATGCTTCTGTTGATATTTCTTCAACATAGCGACGGCGTTACGTTTACCGTTATAAACAAAGCCTCCGTTCCAGTATTCCAGAGCGGCAAACAGAGCATTTCCTCCGTCCTGAGGATCGGAATCTTTCGTACGATAAGAAACATAATCCGCAAGTTTGGCAAAGTCCTGATCATGAAGCGCTGCAAGACGCTGACGATTGAATTCATTCCATTTCTCAAGGTCTTTAAAACCTTCTCCTTCATCTTGGACTATTACGTGCGCATGAGTCGGGCTAAAAGAATACCAAACCGTAACTTTTTTATTTATATCGCAATGATTTCCGTGTTTTACGGCATTTTTGATAACCTCGCTTATCTGTTGCTCCAATAGATTAAGCTCTTTGATTTCCGATGGTGCGGATTGCACAATTAAAAGCGTAAAATACCTTATTTGACGGAAATCCGAAGGGAAATCCTTCCTGAGCATATTAGTTTTATCAAACAACGGATCATTGTCATCCGAACGCAATTCTTTTACCGGATCCATAAAATAAATCTCCTGAAAATAAAATTAAACTACTCTTTTACCATTAAAAGTGCTTCTTCAACACTGTTCGCAATCGGGAAATATCCCATAAGTTTCGTAAGTTCAATAACTTTTTTTACAGAACCGTGGATATTAGAAATTGCAAGCTTCAGATTCATCTTCTTAATTGTAGAACAGATATAAATAAGTGCTCCAATTCCAGATGAGTCGATGTAGTCTACCTGCTCAAGGTTTATAACAAAAAGACCGACATTTTTTTCTATCATTTTCATTACAAGTTCCTTGAGTTTATACGAGTTATAGAGATCCATTTCCCCGTTTACATCGATTATGTAAACATCCCCATTTTTTCGTATTTTAAGTTCCATAACAAAGCTCCTTATCCTTGTATTTTTACGACCAGAAGACTCTGATCATCATATTGCTGTGCATTGCCGCAAAATCTTTTTATATGTTCTTTTATTTTATTCGCAATTACTTTTCCGTCAAGTTTTGCGTTTAATTTTATCACACCGTAAAGACTATCTAAAGAATACTGTACGCCGTCTTCGTTTAAACACTCAAGCAGTCCATCCGTACACGTAAGGAGAATATCGCCTTCCGAAACGGGAATATCTATATTTTTGTATTCCGTATCTTTAGCCACTCCTATAGGTTCGGTTTCCAAAGAGATTTTCTTTATAGTACTATCCTTTGCAGAGTAAAGTATAACCGGATTTATACCGCAAGTAGCGATTTGTGCGGTATTTGCAATACTGTTGTAGTTTATTAACGCTACGCTTGCAAAATGATCCGTACCGTTGCCTTCGGAACAAATTGCTTTGTTTGCCCATTCAAGCAAAGTCGACATGGATTGGTTCGTATTTGCAACAAGTCTCAGCATGGCACGTATCATTATCATTATTACAAGAGAATTCATTCCCTTACCTGCCGCATCAGCCATTACGAACATAATTCTATCTTTACGGGAAGGAATTATATCATAATAATCGCCGCAGACATTTTCCGCAGGAATGGAATATTTCCCTATGGATATTTTATTTATTACGGGAAGCTTTTCCGGCAACATAGATTTTTGGAATTTGGCGGCAATATCGCCTTCTTTCGTAAGCTCCATGTGCTCCGCATACGATATAAAACTGTTGACGGGATAAAGTGCCGTACCCGCCGCATCGGCAATATTTATCGCTTTTTCAAATTCCGATTCCGTAAACGGTGTGGAATTCGGCTTTTTTGCAAGACAGACCAAGATGGACGGCAATCCCTCGTTACAAATCGGTATGAATGCGTAAGGTCCCGGTCGTAAAAAGTCTTCCGGACCGTTTTTAACGATTCTATTATCTTTAGCGGGATTTTTTATGTTCACCGGCTGCTTTTCCGAAAGAACCGCACCGAATATATTGCCGTCCATAGGAAATTGCGCAAATTTAAAATTCGTATCGATACGGATAGGTTTATGCGGAAGGTCTTCGGGAAGTTTATACGGCGGCGGAAATGAACCGGATGTAGCTTTTACGGAAATCACATTCTCAAATTCATCAAGCACCAATACGGCTGAACCGTCGGCGTTGGTTTGTTCAGCCATAAGCTTATTGAGATACTCAAGAAATGCCGACATAGTATTTTCTTCATTAAAAAAGCTCGCCGCCTTGATCGTAAAATCTTTGTTAGCTTCAAGCTGCTTTTTAAATTGCTCTTTATAAGCGGTTATCAATTCGGCATTTGCGCTTCCAAGCTCCGAAACGGATTTTACTTTAGAGTCCTTATCTTCCTTTTTTTCCTGCTGTTTTTCAGATTCGGAAACTGCAAGTACAAGAGCATAAGCACAAGCCAATAACTCCGAAATTATTGCAGATACGACAAGATAAAAAATATGCCTGCTGAAATAAGTATAAACAAGCCCCGCAGTAAAAATTGCGATTACTGCATAAAATATAAAACTGACTTTTGAGGTATTTCTTATTTTGCTTATAATAAATAAAGCGATGAGCACAAAACCCATCACTATTGCGATTATAATAGGTAAATTTACAAACGAATCAATAGAATTCAACTTTTGCTCCATCAAATTATGTACCAGATGGATGTAATTCTAACATCGAAATATTCTGCCGTCAAGTTTTTAGATTATTTTTTTGATCTCGCAGACGATAAAACGAGTTTTAGCGACACCTCAGAAAGAGGCTTTACAAAAAAAACTTTGACTTATCGGGAAATCCTAAAAATAGCGGACTTTTGAAACCGTCTCGTTTGTAAGAAAAAGTTTTTTCAGTTTATTTATAATTTTTTTGAAAAGCGAGAATTTATATTCATTCTGCAAATCAAGCACTGCGGTATCGATAGGAATGTGATCGCTGTACCGTTTTTTTAAATCTTCGTAATAGCGCATAATCCAAACGTAAAGATCGCTTTCCGTTCGATTTTTTGCATACTTCATTATGCGATATTTTTTTGCACAGACAATAACCGGCATATATACAGTTTCAAACCACGAGGCGACGGCATCATCCATTGACATCTCTTCGGATTTTTGTTCATTCAGGAAATATTTGTGAGTCAGAATATGATTGTAAATCACATCGTATTGTCCTGCGGATGAAAAATCCAAGCACCAGTAATCGGTTATGTCTCCAAAATTGGTTTCGAAATAAAAATTACGTTTTTCATAGCTTATAATCTGTTTTAGCATACCGGCAAGAGTATGCACCGGGAGCAGTTTTATCTCCGTTTGCAAAGATACGACTTCCGCATCAATCATGTCGATTCCTTTAGCCTTTGCAACGGAGACTCGATGATTTCCGTCCCGAACAAAGTAAAGTCCGCCGAGTTCGTAGACCTTTATCGGAGGAAGCACAATATCTTTTATTATTGCTTCATCGACATGCGCCCAACGTTCTTTTAAGTATATATTCTTCGGAAAAAACTGATTATCAAAATCGTTATAACGCCCCTCGCTTCCGATTATTTTTGCGACGGGAATAACTTTCATGCCGAGATATGTTTCATTTTTCGGCTTTATAAGTTTTTTTATTTCTTTAAACGAAATCATGTACGATTCTTCCGGTTTAAGAAAGTGTTGAATTTCGTTCATGAGTGCTTTATTGCGCGCTTTAAAAAAATCGTTTTCCGTTTCTTGCAGCATTACAGTTCCTGTTCGTATGATTTATTGAAATTGCAGAAAATGCTATGACATAATCCGCAAATCTATTTTATCTTTCCGTACCATTTTCAGGAATCGGAAACTCTATTATACAATGCGCATAGGCATTGACTATCTGCGTATCGAAATATTTTCCGGAACGCTCTTCTCGCTGGTCGTAAAGGTGAATGTGCCCGTGAACCATATACGCCGGCTTAAATTTTTTTAAAAACCAATTAAAACTCTTAAATCCTATATGACAAGGATCTTCGTGGTCGTGTATATGGCGCGGAGAGGCGTGCGTAAGAAATATGTCGGTGAATCTGCCGTAGCGGAGTTTATTTAATATAAGCTTCGGCACCATAAAAAGGAGCATTCTCATCATCTGAGCATCGGTGTATTGGCATAATCCGTTATTGTAGCGGCGGGAACCGGATATTCCCGTTATTATAAGAGGAGTTTTTTTTCCGCTTTTTTTATCGATAAAATTAAATTTCCGGCTCACAATCGTTTTAAAACCCGCATAAACCGCGCCGTGTCCATGCTCGTTAAGATTTCCGCCGCCGTTCTCATAGAGTCTGCTTTGTCCCGCATAAGGAGAATTTGCAGATGCCGCACCTATTCCGGTTCCATGATAATATTTGAATTCGCTTAAATCATGGTTGCCGAATACAAAATATGTCGGTTTATTGAAGATTGCTTCTACAAAATCTACATAATCCATAGGAAGATCGCCTGCGCATAAAATCAAATCTATGTCCGGAAAATTCTTTTTTGCATTTTGATTATAGATTAAAGGATCAATTTGATCTGAAACACAGAGAATCTTCATGGCAGCCCTTTAATTTAAGAATTCGCTTTTGCAAGAAATTCTTCAAGTTTTGTCTTGGGAACAAGTTCGACCGGTCTGTTTTCCGCAAATTGTACGGCTGCCCGGGAAAACTCGGAGCTGATGATTATATACGCTTTCGTACAGTTTGCAGCTTTTGACTTATCGAGAACTTCCCGAACATCGGTGTCTTCTACCGGCTCCGGATCGCGGAAAAAACGCAACATTATCATTTGTTTACGCATATTGCGCCAATCGCCTTCTTTTGCTTCGGAAGCAATCATTTGGCAGCCGTTTTTCTTCGTTTCGATCTGCTGCGCGGCAAGTCCCAATGCTTTAAGCGTAATATTTTTACAAAGCTCCGAAAATTCCGCGTCCGAGCAAGTAAGATAGTCTTTCAAATTGTCATTGGTTTGCAAATCTTTATATTCTTGAAGTTTGGCTGCAACATCGCGGAACGAGCGGCTGCGTTTATAAATCTTCTCCCATTGTTCGATGGCTTTTTCAATTTTTCTGCTTTTTTCATAGCAAGAGGCAAGAAAATAACGCGCATAAAGAGTATCGCTTTTTGATTCATCTTTATCAAGTTCTATTGCGCGCTGCAAATCTATTTGCGCATTATCGTAACGGTTCGCGATGATATAGCAAGTCGCACGTTCGATAAGTGCTTTTTGTTTGAATTCGCTGTCCCGCTGGGCTTTATCGAATGCTTTTACCGCGGCTCCGAGATCTTTGGCTTCTTTAAGGAGTTTTCCAAGATAATAATAATTGGCATAAGTTTCGGGACTGAGCCTTATAGCAAGATCAAGTTCACGCTTGGCATCCACATATTGCTTTGCAAGAAAAAGTATATATCCTAAAGAACCGTGCGCCTGTGCATTCTTCGGTTCAAGTTTTATACATCTCTGATAGAATCCCAACGCAAGATCTTTCCTGTTCATTTGCTCATAAATCTTTCCCGCATTCAGGAAATTGGTTGCATTCATCGAATCGAGTTTTGTCAAAATCAAATATTCTTTTAGAGCTTCTTCGTTATGATTGAATTTCATTTGTAGAGCCGCAAATTCCTGTCTGAAAGGAACTTCAGGCAAAGAAGGACCGAACAGCGCATTTTCATTTATCATTTTGAATTCCATAAGCGCAAGTTCGCCTCTATTATCTGCAAGATACGCTTTTCCGAGATAATAATGAGCCGGATAATCTTTGGGATTTTTTGCAATAATCTGTTTAGCAAGTTTTGCAGCGGCTTGATTTTTTCCTTGTTTAATAAGTTTTCTTACAGTATCGACGCGCTGCGGCATCGCGAAATATTTAATCAATATCACGGAAACCGCAATTATAAAAACAACCGAAGCAATTATAAGGATAAGTTGAATCATAAAGTCAAACTCCCATTATTAGAATCTAAATATTCCGTTCGAATTATACAATAATTTCCGTAAGTGTGGAACAGGACTGGAAAATTCGTGTTCACGGTTATTTTAAAATCAATATGAAAGACAACCGTGCGAATTATTTTTCTTATTTGAATTTTGCCATTTCCATGCGGCAAAGTCCGTCGCATATTTCATTGTATTCTATGCCGGCGTGGCCTTTTACCCAATTCCAGTCTACTTCAAGTTCCGAATTCAGTTTATCAAGCTGCTGCCATAAATCTTGATTCTTCACCGGCTTTTTATCCGCCGTAAGCCAGCCTTTTATTTTCCATGATTTAATCCATGTCGTTATACCGTTTTTCACATATTGACTGTCGCTATTTAAGATTATTTTTCCGTCTCTCAGATTCGGATTTTCCGATATAAACGACAAAGCGTAGATTGCAGCCGAAAGTTCCATGCGGTTGTTTGTAGTATGTTTTTCTCCGCCGCTAAGCTGTCTTACAGTCTTTTCCGCAATTATAACCGCGCCCCAGCCGCCCGCACCGGGATTGCCGGAACAGCCTCCGTCCGTATATACAATGATGTTTTCCATAAAATATACGGAAGAATCTCATATTTTTATCTAAAAAACAAGGGATATGAACAGAGTCTTTTGATAGCTTCGTTATCTAACAAGTTTAATTAAAATTATTCACCGTACCGTATACGCTGACCGCGCTTCTTTTCCGTCGGCTCGAACTGTAAGTTCGTGGTGCCCGCGCGTAAGGGAAATGTGCCAGCGAAGCGTATCGGAAACGCCGGCACTTTTCCCGTCAATCATCAATTCGGCAGGGGACGTTCCGCCGATTACGTGGACGGGAAGCATTTGAGAAGCGGCATTAAGAGAACTATCGTAAATGAAAACCGCATTGTTTTTCGGATAAACGATTTTAAGTGCGCCGTCTGCCGCGCTTGTGCCGCGCATATTTTTTCCCGACGCCCAATGTGCGTATTCCGGAGGGTAGACGACGTTGATTTCGCCGCCGCTCCTCCGGTGCCAGCCGCATTTTTCCTGCCGTGCGTTTTTCCGCACGAATTCCTGCACGGAAGCAGGACACAAATCATCTGCGGCAAGCCCCGAAAGCGCGCAAACTCTCCGCTTTTCATAGAATTCCGGCTCGGGAAAATCTTTTGCGCCGTAGGTTTTCGTTAAAACATCCAATACCGCACGCGCAATCTCCGCCGGAATGCTGCTTCCGGTCTTTCTGATAACCGTTTCTCCCTCAAAGTTTCCCATCCAAACGCCGGCGGTACATTCCGAAGTCGAACCGAATGCGACGATATTTTGAAATTGATTCGATGTCCCCGTCTTAAAAATACACGGATACGGCGTGTCGAAAACTTTTGCGTGCCCGAAGCCGAGCGAACGAGCGTCTTTATCGCTCAAAATGTCGCAGATAATGCGTGCTGTATCCGGCTTAAACACGCTGATTTTTGCAGCATCATATTTTTGCGGCAAAAAAGAGAGATTTTTGGGAACTGAACCTCCACGCGTAAACACGGAAAACGCCTTCGTCATTTCAAACAGCGTAACTTCGCCGCTTCCGAGCGCAAGAGAAAGTCCCGTCGTATCCCGCGTCCCCTCAAGAGAGTCAAACCCCAGCCGCGAAAGGCAATTCATGTATTTTCCGATACCGAGTTCATTCAAAAGGTAGACTGCCGGGACGTTCAAACTTGACGCAAGCGCAACGCGGAATCTCACCGGTCCGTTGAAGCGGTTATTGAAATTCTGCGGAACGTACACGCCTTCGCTGCCGAAATCCTGCGGAATGTCAGGCAAAACCGCCGAAGGCTCGAAACCGTTTTCAAGCGCGAGCGCATATAAAAACGGTTTCATTGAACTGCCCGGCTGATTTTTAACGAGTACGCCGTCAATCTGACCGGAATGTTCATCGTCGTCGAATGAAGCGTTGCCTGCCCACGCAATAATTTCTCCGGTGCGGTTGTTTATAACGAGAGCGGCACCGTTGTGAATGCGCGCTTCTTTAAACTCGTTGAGTTTTTGCTGAATCCCGCGCTCGATTTGCTCGACCAATTTTGAATCAATCGAAAGACGGAGTTCATAGGGAATCGTTTTTCCGATTTTTGTGTATTCGTTTTTGACGTATTGAATAAAATGCGGACAAAGATTGGGATAGACAAAAGTTTTTTGCGGCGCATACTCGGCAGGGCGGCGCGGAATAATGGCAAGCGTTTTCATTTGTTCCGCCGTCAGAGAAGAAAGAGAATCCGCCTCTATACCGTAAAACGAACGCGCCGCGCTTGCAATTCCTTCCGTTTGAAAACCGAACGGCACATTGTTCAAGTACAGTTCAAGAATCCGCCGTTTAGAAAGTTTGATTTCAAGGCGAAATGCGCAAAACATTTCACGCAGCTTTACGCCGAAATCCGCCTTAGCCGAACGCGGATAAATCAGGCGGACAAGCTGCATGGTGATTGTCGAAGCTCCGCTTACAATGCGGCGGGCTTTGCGGTTCTGTTCGGCAGCACGTATAATAGAAAGAAAATCAACGCCGATGTGCCGATAAAAGTTTTTATCTTCCGCCGCAATAAATGCGCCTGCAAGCTCCGGCGGTATTTTTTTAAGCGGCACAAACTCGCGCCGTAAACCGTCTTCAAGCGGCATGACGTGCAGGAGAATGCCGTTTCTATCGTAAAAGCGTGCGCTGTACTGCCGCTCGACAAACCGATTTAAAGCAGGTTCGGGGATAAAGCGCAGCGCACAATACAAAAGCGGTACGGCGGCACTAATAAACGCTGCTGCGCGGACAAAACGGTTTTTACGAAGCGAAACACGCCGCACAAAAAGCCGCATTTTTGCCGCACATACAGCAATTTTATCGAGCAAAGCGCTCATTCAATCGTCCACTGCTTTCCTGCAGAACGCCCGAAAATCTCATCTTGGTACATACATTCCGCCGTACTTGAGGGCGTTCCATACGTTCCTTTGCGCACTGCACGGAACAGGAATTCGACTTTTTGGTTTCCGCGCGGGAAATAATCCCAGAAATACTGCACTTCAGAATCGTAAATGCCGCGGTAAGAAAGTCCTCCGTACCAATAATAGTCGTCATCGTCGTATTCATCATAATTAGAATCGCTTTCATTTGAAGTTTTGCGGGCAGCGGCAGTTCCCGTCGTTACGAAAGCCGCGTTCATGATTTCACATCCGGCAGGAACGGGAGCGCGCACCGCAACAAACGTCCTGTTCCGCGTTGTAGAGACGAATACACGCGCACGGTAAATATTTCCCGATTTGAGTTTGTCTCCGCGAACAATCTGCCCCGTTTTGACATCTACAATTTCCGTAAAAATCGAAATGCCTTCATCGCGTGCAGTCTGCCGTTCAGGAGGAATCGCATATTTCATGCTTGCCGTATAAAAGAGCGTTCCCTCCCCGTCTTTGCGGAATGTAAGCGGCACTTCTTTGTTCACGGGGACGGAATCAAGCGGAGCATCTTTAAAGTTCAATGTTTTTTCCGCAGGCAAAGCCGCCATTCCTTTAAATGTGCCGTCAACAATTTTTTTGCCGTCAATCTGCGCTTGTGCCGTAAAGTTTAAGTCCTTCAAATTATTGCGCCTGATATACACATCGAACGCAGAAAGAACACGCGCAGTCGCCGCCGTAGATTTCCAATAGCCCTTGCCTGCCTTTTGCAGTGCCAAAAGTTCATAGATAAAATGCCCGTTGATTTCATCGGCGGGGTTAAGTTCCGTAAAAAGTTGAAGGCACAAGGCGAATTTCTCAGATTCGTCGGTAAAGAACGACCAATAATTGCCGTACGACGAATCTGCAATATCCGCGCCGCGCGTAGTCAACTTTATATAGCGGCGGATTTTTTTTGCCAAAGATTGAGCCGCACTTTTTCTTCCCGACTGTATATGCGTAAGCGCACACAACGCAAGCGTATTAGCGTCGGCATCATCCGCTTTTGCAATGCGCTCAAGCGGAGAAGATTCAACCTGCCCTTTGAGCATTGCCGCCGCGTAATAAAAATGCGCAGCATCATAAAGTTTGTATGCGGAATGATATTTTGAATCGTATCCTTCTAGTTTATCGGCAGCCTCGCGAATAAGATAGGAAGCAAGCGCATTTTTGTCGATTTCATTCGGAATGCGGACGCCGTTTTTCTCCGCAATGCCGATAACTTCGGCGATACGAGCAGAAACATATGGAGAATCGTACGAGCCGCCGGGCCAATACGGGAAGCCGCCGTTTTCTTTTTGCGACGATGCCCACGATTTTATTTCTTTTGCGACAACCGCTTTCGGATTTTTTACTTCGCTTTCAAGGCCGAAGACTTTTATATAGTCGCCGAAAATTGCAAGCGGCAGCGTAAGCGATGAACGCTGTTCAAGACAGCCGTATGGATAGCGGAACACGTAATCGACCGCTTCGCGGAGAACGCCAAGCCGCGTCGGATCAAGCTGCACATACAAAGAGCCGCGCCCGTCTTCGGCGTTTGCAGGAATGATTATTTTTTCTTCAACTTCTGCACTCTTTTCGCCGTCGGAACTTCGCACTTCGCCGACCGTCGTTACGGTTTCAAAAATATACGGCTTTTCAATTTCAAGCGGCAGTAAAATCCGCTCGTTTACAACATCGCTTTTTACAGTGTATTCAACGGTAATCCAGCCGGCTTTTTCCGCACGGACGTCGAACATCAATGAATGAGTTTTTCCGCTTTCGACAGTCAAAATTTTTTCCGTCTTGCCGACAATGCTTCCGCGCCCGTTGGTTTTTACCAAATCGCCTTCATCCTGTTTTATTCCTGTCTTTTCGATGCCTTCATAAAGATTAAGAGAAAGTTTTACATCATGCGCAACGGAATCAAGATTCGAGATTGTAACGCCCGCCTCTCCCGTATCGGAAAGACGCAGTTTACGCGGCAGCACCGCCCGCACGGAAACAGGATTTGCAACGTCCATTTGACTTTCGTTCAACGCAAAGAGATTTTCATTTACGCCGACAGCGGTAATGCGGTAGGCAGTCAATGAGTCAGGCAATTTGAACGTACACGAAACGTCGCCGTTTTCGTCGGTTACCAAATCCGGCAAGAAGAGCGCAGTCGGTTCAAAATTCTTTCGCTCTTGAATCTTGCTTTCATCTTCATCTGCACTGTCGCCGCCGGCAAGATTTTTAGTCTCGTACGTTACCGGATCCATCAAAAGCGAACGGCTGTCTCCGCCGCGCACGCAGAGCGGAAAGCGGGAATAAGCATAAAAGAATTCGACGGGATCGGGAACATGATAATTGATAAGGTCGATAACGCCGCGGTCTACCGCCATCAGCGTAATTTCGGAATTGGCAAGCGGCACACCGTCCTTTGAGGCATGGATTTTAATTTCCGCCTGTTCGCCTGGTCTGTACGTTTGCTTATCCGCCGTAATTTGAATGTCGAACCGCTTTGGAGCCGTATCGACGCGGAGTGCTGTAACGCCGAAATATCCTTTAGGTTTCCCCAAGTCCGGCGTTCTGAAGTCTTTCGGCGGCTCTGCGGTTCGAAGCGAGTATGAGGCAACCGCAACATACATAATCGGCACATAGTTTTCTTTTATATCGATGTCGATAACCGTTGTCGGAGAATCGATGTCGCGCACTTCTTGGGAAAGAATGCCCTCACGCTCGACGGTGATAAGATATTTGCCTTTAGGAAGCGGACTTTGCATCAAAATCTGCGCTTTATCGCCGACCTTGTATAAATCTTTATCCGTGTTGAGCGTAATCTCGTCAGCGTTGTATCGGTTAAAATAATACCAGTCGCTGCTTGAAACGTAAAAACGCCGCTCGGTGATAACGTCCGCACCTTTTGAATCCATTGTAGACAGGCGCAAAAGATAAGCACCGCCTTTCGGAGGCGTTACGGAAAATTCCTGCGGAGAAGCGGAACCGGAAAGTCCTATCTCGGAAGAATATTCTTCTACCAATTCACGCTCATAGCGCGAATTGATTTGTCCGCGCCATCCGAGCTGCTGTACCTGCTTCCATTCTTCCCGTAAAAGCTCAAGTTTGATTTTGCGGTTTTTGCCGCGCGGAAGTTCATTTTCAGACGGAGACGCTTCATCGGGTGTAAGGCACACGTAATCGAATTTGATTGCATCTCCCTTTTTAGGAAATCCCTTAATGTTTTTAAATCCGCTGACGCCAAGGTAAAAACGCGCAGGGTGAACTAAAGCGCGGCTGATGGCGGCAATATTCTGTCCGCCTGCATCTGAAACGTCCGCTTCCATGCGGTAACTGTACGGCATTCCTTTGATTTTTTCGCCGCCGGTTTTTACCGAAACACTAACCTTTCCGTCATCGGAAAGCACGCCGTCCTCTTCGTCTAACTGCGTATAGCTGTCGTAGCCGAGTTGAGGTCCGAAACGCATATCCGAAAATGCTGCCGCTTTGGGATAAAAACTTGCCGCCTCGCGCGACCATGAAACGCTGTATGCCGCTCCGTTCAAGTTTCCGCCGCCGAGGTATTTTGCCTGAATGTCGGCGGAAACATTATCTCCGCTATAATACGGAACGGCAGGAATCGAAGAGGCAACTTCAAAGCGCAGGCGTTCAAAAAATTGAACTTGAATGCGGCAACTGCTTTTTTCACCGGAGTCGTCTCTCCGATACGTCAGATTATACGTACCGGGTTTTAAATCTTCAGGAATCTTGACGGTTCCCCAGAACGTCCCGTTTTGGCTTGCAGCCCCTTCAATCGTTACAAAGACTTCAGGATCCCACGAGGCTTCTTCAAATTTAACCGTATATCCGCCGCCTGCATACGGCTCGTATTCTCCCAGTTGGAGAGTCCTATCTATCCCGCGGAATGTTATCGTCTCACCGGGCTTATAAAGTCCCCGGTCGGAAAAAATAAACGTAACCGCGTCGGGATACGGTGCATATTCGGGATTTTTCGTACTTTCAACATCGCCCGACCAAATATTGTGATTTCCCTTCGCCTTGTAAATAATGCAATCGTCGGAGGTTTTCACTTCTACATAAACGTCGGAACCGTAAAGTCCGTTATATCTTACAACGGCAAGCCCCGACGCATTCGTTTTTGCACTCCCGAGTTTTGTCCTCACGCTGTTTTTAACAAGTTTATCGATATCGCCCGTATCCCACGGAATTTCGTACAAGGTAACTTCCGCACCTTCAACACTTTTTCCGGTTTTAAGACTCGTAACAAGGACGGCGGCTTCGTTATGTCCGTAACGCGTCGTAGCTCCCAAATCCGTAACCTGCACGGTCAATTCGTTCGCGTCGGAGGAAGTCTTGCTTTTTAATTCGTCCGTATTCCAGTCGCGGTAAAAATATTCGTAAAAAACCTTTGCGTTAAATTGCACTGCACCGTGATATTCGGAGCCTGTTTTATCGAGGAACGGCGCAAGGTCGACTACATTCAATATTTTTTGATTATCAGGAAACGCTCCGTAAAGATTTACGGTTTTTGTAATCCCGTTATTGACTCTGCCGTCCGCATGCGTCAAAGGATTAACGTTGTAAAAAGAACCTTGCTTTACATTCTGGAACTCAAAGGCAAGGCGCGGGGCAAACTGCGCTTCAAGCATTTTCATCCCGTAATCCTTATAGCGGACGTAACTTCTTGCTTTGCCGACTTTGATTGTATAGACTTCCGGATTTGCAAGCGAAAGTGTCCTGCCGTAAACGTCGGTTATCCCGCCTTCAAGCGTTAGCGTGTACTCGGAATCGTACTTGATCGGCAGTCCGTGAACGGCAATTTGGCTTCCGCGTATGGAAATATTTTTTGCCGTCAAGTTTTTTTGAATCGATGTCGTGATATGTTTTGCAATTTCGGCTTCCGTGCCGTCCTTTATACGGCTGTTGAATACGATGACAGCAGGATTGATGATGTCGTCGCCGAAATAATCGGGGTCGGTATCTATAAACTCGACTGCAAAGGGTTTAATCGTTTCAAACTCAAACCGCTGCACAAAATTCGTCTTTACGCAGTCTTCTTCCGAACAGGCACCTTCTGCAAGACGGACTGTAACCGTCTCTCCTTCAAGGATTTTTTCTGAAGCATCGTTGAGCTTGATATGCACAACATTGTTGTCTTCAAGAGAAGCCGTATACTTATATTGACTGTGTGAAGAACTTGAAACAGTTAGATATTTTTGAATATTTTTAATATTGACCGGAGAATTGAAATAAACGCCGATGTCGCGCGCTTCTTCAAGCGGAACATTCTCCGAGTCTACGTACACGCCTTTTTTCATGCTTTCGTAGCCGGGAACGACCGACAGCATTTTGAGTTTTTCCGAATAAAACGAATACGTCAAATTGCCTTTTATAGGTTTCCCGCCTGCGCTTTTCGTTTTGGGATTTATGCGCGCCGTATATTCTTTTTGAGGAATGACTTTTTCGCTGCTTTCAAAACTTAAAAGACTCGTTCCGTACCAGCGAAAAACGCCTTTGAGCGGCGGCTCTATCGTCAAAATGTCGGACTTATCAGACGGCTCTCCAAGCTCTTTTAATGAAGCTACCGGCTCGGAAAACTGCACTTGAATCGACGGAAACGTTACCGACGAAGGCAGCTCTCCGTTCGGAATAAAATCGATAACGCCGAACTCTCCGTCCTCAAGGTCGTTTGCCGAAGACACAAACCATTCCGTATTTGCGCCCTTTTTGCTGCAACTTGCAGCCAGAACGCAAAACGCCGCCGCAATCAAAACATACTTTTTCACATTGTCCTCCTGATAAACTCCAAAACTTCGGTTCCGGTTTTTATAAGCCATAATAGACTTTATTTCGAATTTTATAAACTAAAAAACAAGTATTATTTTAAGGCAAGCCTTAAAGTTTTTTCAATACAGCACGACACGGAAACACGGAAATCAAAATCGAAAATACAAAATATGCCGATTACGGAAGATGCGTTTAAATCCTTGCCGTAATATGCGGATATAACGGAAGAAGCAGAGTCCGATTTTTCCTACATAAGTTCAAGTTGAAGTTCAAGCCTTGCGAGATCCGCCGTCTGTCCCGTACTTTCGGCATACTCTTTTATCCATTGTAATAAGGGGTGCTGCCATTCCGTAGATGTTTGATAATTTTCCGTAAGCGACGTGTAAAGAGAAAGTATGTAATTTCGAATTTCCAATGCATCGTCTTCTTCGATTTCGGGACTGTCCTGAAAAAGTCCGCTAATGAATGCCGCCGCATCGTCGGAAGTAAAAAAATCGTTTCCGTTGACGGTGCTTACCATAAAAAGTGCTGCGGCAATACAGTTGATACTGTGCTGTTTTACAAAAAGTACGCTTTCCGTAATTGCCAGAGCACCGTTGTAGATTTCGGACAGAATATTTTCCTTTTCGTCTGCAGAAATCTCGGAGTCGGGGCAATCCGCAAAAACCTGTCTTACAAAAGCGTAAATTCCGCTTACGATAGCAACGTGTAAACTCGGTACGCAAAGCAAATGCGGATCAAACAAATGAATCAACAAAAACTTAAAACCGCTTTTGTACGGCGGGCGTTTGGTAGTAGTCATGCAAAAACCGTAAACAAAGGCGGCATTTGCATAAAGACTTCCTAAGAATATCAAAAAGTATGAACAGACTTTTCCTGCCGTTTGCTTGCTCAATTTTTTCAAAAACATACTTATTGTGCGTAAAAGCAATCCGACAAAATCCATATAAACGTAAATTTTATTTTTTACAAACGGAAGTTTTTTATCGAGCGGATGCTCCACCGATATGACAGGAATTTTCGACAGCCGTAATTTTTGCTTTTGCTGGAGCATAAAAAAATTATTCCATACATTGCTCAAAAAATACGAACAAGCTTTTTTCGTGGCGTTAAAAAACGGCATCGTAAAAAAAGGTTTGATTTTAGAAAATTTAGCCAGAGGTTTTTGATATGGAGTTTTATTCTTAAAGTCTTTCAAAGTTCTTCTTCCTGTTGGAGTTTATCCAGCCGAGCCAAACGTACCTTGTCGGGAACTATACACAGATTCTTTTCATGAGTCGGAAGTACGGTTCCTTTAGGGGCGTTTTTGGCACGCCTTAAATATTTTACATTAGTATAATACAAATCCGTTTTTCCTGCACCGCGTCCTTTAGAATAATATACGGCAAGATTTGCAGCATCAAGCAGAATATCCAACGGCACGCTCTTACCCGCCCTGCTTTTTATAAATACATAACCGCCTGCAAAATCGCGCACATGAAGCCAAATATCGCTTCCGCGTACATGACGGCGCAAAAGCTCGTCGTTTTCATCAGCCGTGCGCCCTACGAGAATATACCATCCGTCCACGGTATAATCCAATCCCGGATGAGCTTTTTTTATCTTTTGCTTAGGCGTCAGCTGCTTGCGCAAAAGCTGCTCTATTTTTACGGGATTTCCTTCCGCCGTTATAGTATTGTAGACTTTTTCAAGTTTGTCGATTTTTGCACGCAGAATTTCAATATCGTGAATAAGATTTTCCGCACCGGACTTTTGCTTTTTATAAGTTTCGTAGCAAGCAGCTGCATTTTCTTGCGCACTTTTTGACGGATCGATACGAATGCTTACGGTTTTTCCGCTTGTGTAGTCGATACATTCGATAAAGTTCGATTTTCCGTCCGACAAATGCGCATTCGATAAAATCAAATCACCCTGAATTTTATACTGAACGCATTGAACAAAGTCTTCCTGTTTTTTTACGAGCCTTGCAAGAGCGTTTTCCATACGGAATTTCGTACTTTCATACCATTTTTGCGCTTGCAAAAGCAAAGCTTCACGGGAAAGACTTTCCGCATATTCTCCGTACCATAAGTCAACTTTCTGATTAAATGTTAGAGGCGCAGAATTGGAGTTGTTCGTTTTGTATTGCTCTTCGATTTGGGCAAAATCTCTGACAGTCCAAACTTTGCTGTTCGAATTATCGTTATTTTCAGGTTCAGGGCGTTTTTCGGGAAGAACGAAAATGCCGCCGGTTATTTCATTTTTCGCCGGACGCCGAAACATCACATCTATGATTTTCATATCGGAATCGCAAAGAACTGCGTTGGCGGCATTGTTCCAAAGACGTATATAGAATAAGAAGCGTTTTTCGCCGTGCAGAAGTTTTAATTCGATCACCCTCTCAAGCCCAATCTGCGCACAGCTTTCGATTTTTGCACCTCTGATTTTCGATTTCAAGCATTCCATAAAACGCAGAGGCTTTTCGTTTCGTATAATTTTTCTTTTAGTCTCATGAATTCTACAGGCGTTCGGTGCCGTACAAATTAAAACGGTTTTTGCCCCGTTTTTGCCGTAAACGAAAAGCGCAAGAGTGCCGAATCCCGGTTGCACAATATCTTGAATGTAAGCCCCTTCAAGTTCAAGCTCACAGAGAATTTCGTTTATTTCACGGCAATTAAGAGACATAGGCTAATTATACACGGCATAAGGCAAGCTGTCTAATAGAACTGCCGGCTGCGCACAGCGTATTTCCTCACATAAAAATCCAACCGTAACCGTTTAGAACACACTAATCTTCCATTGAGACAAAAATACCCCGAAGTACGAAGAGCACACACACGAGAGCGATTTACGCAATTTTGCCGCACGGCAAAACTTGCTGTCGGCGGCAAACTTGATTATATCCGTAAAACCAGTCTCTCCCGCCGACATATCACATTCACACATAAAAATCCAACCGTAACCGTTTAGACCGCACTACTTCCATTGAAACAAAAATACCCCGAAGCACGAAGAGCACACACACGAGAGCGATTTACGCAATTTTGCCGCACGGCAAAACTTGCTGTCGGCGGCAAACCCGATTATATCCGTAAAACCAGTCCATCCCGCCGACACATCACATTCGCACATAAAAATCCAACCGTAGCCGTTTAGAACACACTACTCTTCCATTGAGACAAAAATACTCCGAAGTACGAAGAGCACACACACGAGAGCGATTTACGCAATTTTGCCGCACGGCAAAACTTGCTGTCGGCGGCAAACCCGATTATATCCGTAAAACCAGTCCATCCCGCCGACACATCACATTCGCACATAAAAATCCAACCGTAGCCGTTTAGAACACACTACTCTTCCATTGAGACAAAAATACTCCGAAGTACGAAGAGCACACACACGAGAGCGATTTACGCAATTTTGCCGCACGGCAAAACTT
>CAUUVZ010000041.1:0-21589 GCA_963548875.1 uncultured Treponema sp.
GGCAGTTTTCACATCGTGAAAACTGCTTGGAAAGCGGTCTTTAGCAGGGTTTCCTTACTTTCCTTACCGCGACAGAACACATTCTCGGCAATTTTGCCGCCGAGCAAAATTGCAGCGGACGTGGAAATTGTTAAGTTCATAAAAATAATTTTTACCGTCCGCCGGCTTTTTATTGATTTAAAATTATTCTTGTACGGAAAAAAGCGCACCGGCTTCGGGGCGGGCTCCGGAAAGTATATACGGAGTCGTTTCTGCGGCTGTTACAATTTGCCGTATCTGTGTTTGATAGTTATCTATGATCGAATCGAGCTGTTCCTGCGTTACATCCGTATTGGGCATGCGTTCTCCCGACTTTATGGAAGAAAGATGATCGATTAACGTATTAAGAATCTGAAGTTTTGTTATCGATACACCGTGTTGATTTTTTTCAGCGGCAAAACCCGAAACGTGATCAAAATGGGAATACAATACTTTAGAAGGATTTACGGGAACGTATAATTTATTGCCCGCACGTTCAGGATTTACTATTCCGTATGCAGAATTGATGGAAATCGACATAATCACCTCCCGTAAGAAGTTTACAAATATTCATTTCCATTATCGGAATTATGAAAAAAAAGATTATAACAATATTCATTTTCATGCCGCTAAGATAATGCTGCTTAAAATCACGGTGAATTTGAAAAAACGCAAACACCGCTTATCGGTTGAGTTTTTTTCTCTTGCGCCGTCAAAATATTGCAATCAGGTAATTCAAAAGTTTTACAAAGTCTCCGCTTGCCGAAATCGACCTTAATCGCACAGGGACTTTACGAGTCTCATATTTCCGGGCGGAAAATAAAACTTGATTTCGCTTGAACTTATCATTCACTGGGCGCGCCGTTAATGATATACTCGCTCTCAAATGAAATTTCTACAAACCGGCGACTGGCATTTAGGAAAAGTTTTTTTTGAAGAATCGCTCATCGAAGGGCAAAAATATTTTATCGGACAAGTTATTGACGAACTTAGGTCGCAAAAAGAATTTGGCGCGCCTTACGATGCGCTCGTTATTCCCGGAGATATTTACGACCGCGCGGTGCCGCCTGCAGACGCGGTTACGGCGTTCGGAGACTTTCTTGCACATTTGCACACCGAATTTCCGGAGCTTAAAACGCTTTTACTTTCCGGCAATCACGACAGCCCCGAACGTCTTGCATTTGCAAAAGAGATTTTACATTCCGCAAATATCCATATCTGCACCGATTGCCGGAAAATAACCGAGCCTGTTATCGTAAAAAATGCCGCATTTTATCAGCTGCCGTATTTAACTGCAGGTTGCATTTCCAAAGGCGGCGGAGAATTGTTTTCGGAACCGCTCAGAACGCAACAGGATTTGCTTGACGAAGCCGTCCGGCAAATCGAAACGGTGCATAAATCAAAATACGCGGATCTTGATGCGGTTTTATGCGCCCACCTTTTTACTGCAGGCGCACTCGGAAGCGATTCGGAGCGGGGTGCTGTCGGCAATGCGGAGCAAATTTCCGCCGATTCATTGCGTTTTTTTACCTACGTCGCTCTCGGGCATTTGCATAAAATGCAAAAAGCCGGAAAAAACTCGTATTATTCGGGCTCTCCCCTCGCCTATTCTTTTGACGAAAGCGGAACGCAAAAAGTCATGCTTAGAGTCGTCATAGAAAACGGCGATTTTAAAGTCGAAAAGATTGAAGTAAATCCGCTGCGCCGCTGCACGGTGATTAACGACACATTCGACACGATTTACGGCACGAGCAAATACGATGACTGTAAAAACGACTACATTCAAATTGTCTGCAAAGACAAAACCGCAATCGCAAATCCGATGAATATTTTACGCTCGAAATTTCCATTTGTGTTGAGTTTTACCTACGAATCGGCAGCCTATTCTCTTTTAAAAGAAGAGCAAAATCTTGAACGGCGCAGTTTGCTTACTTCGTCCAGGACACAACCGGAAGAAATTTTTACTTCGTTCTTAAAGTCCGTGTACGGAGATGCGGCTTTTTCGGAAGATAAGACTTTTGAAGACGAAATAAAACTGTTTGCGCAATTTTCACGCGATTCGGAAGATTGGAGATGATATGAAGCCGATTTTACTGCATTTGCATAACGTAGGCCCCTACCTCGACGAAAAACTGGATTTTTCCGCGCTTGAAGATATGTTTTTAATCGGCGGAAAAACAGGAAGCGGAAAAACTACGATTTTTGACGCGATGACTTACGCGCTTTACGGAAAGCCGTCGGGTTCTCGCGCTTCCGAAAATGTCCGCATCCGAAGCGATTTTGCGCCTGAAAACGAAAAGGCTTTTATCGAATTCACTTTTATGCTGAACGAGCGCAAATTCAGAATCAATCGTGAGGTTGTCGAAAAAAAGTTTACGGAAAGCGGTAAGGTAAAAAATTCAAAAAAAGATATTTCATTTGAGGAATCGGACGATAAAACCGGAGAATGGAGTGCTTTTCAAGGCACTCAGACCGAAATAAACGGCAAGATTCAATCTTTAATCGGTTTAAGCCGCGAAGAATTTGCGCAAATCGTTCTTTTGCCTCAAGGTGAATTTGCAAAATTTCTCAATGAAAAATCGATTGACCGGCAAAAAACGCTTGCAAAACTTTTTCCGGTGGAACGTTTTTCCGCCATTGCGCGCACAGTAAAAGCAAAAGCGGATGAAGCGGAATCCCGCATTAACGCAAAACTTGCCGAGCTGGACGGAGTAAAGCGGGATTTTGATGCGGAGGCGGCGGAAAAGAGCATTGCGGAAGCGGAAAAACGTCTCAATGAAAATGCGGAAGCGGTAAAAGAACGCGCAAATACTCTTGAAGAAAAATCCGCGCGGCGGCAAAAACTTCTTTCGGAGGCGGAAGAAATAAAAACCGCCGAAAACTTGCGCAAAAAACTTGACGCTCTGCTTGAGAAAACGGATTTTATCGCCGCCGATAAAGAGCGCATAAAAAAAGCTGATGCTGCATTCCGATTGCAGGAAACGCTTCATATTAGAGACGGTGTAAAAATGCGGCTTATGCAAAAAACTTCCGCACAGGCGAATACGTTGCAGGAGCACGAGCGGATTTTACAAAAGTCGGCAGAGCTTGATGCGGAAACACAAGCGCACGCCGCACGGAAAACGCGCATTCAGGAATTGTCGAACGAAATATACGAAGCGGATAAAAAACTGGAACGTGCAAAGAAAGCTGCGGGATTTGAAGCGGCGTACCGCGAAAATCTTCAAACTTTGCTCAATGCTTTTGGAGCGGCAAAAACATTGCAAGCCGAACTGCAAAATCAAAATGAGGGAATTGAAAAAGAGATTTTTGCAAACTCGGAGCTTATCTCGGATGCGGAGCAATCGGCGGAAGAGCTGCGCGCTGCAAAAGAGCTTGAAAAAACAAAAGATATGGCGGGAACGCTTGCCGCGCACCTTAAAGAAAATATGCCCTGCCCCGTTTGCGGCTCCCGCGAACATCCGGAAATTGCGCCGCTCTTTCACACTGTAAAAGATTTCGACGCGCTGATAGAAAAAAATATGCGCGCGGCGGAACTTGCAAAAACAGAAAACAAACGTCTTGAAGAGAAAAAAAGCATTATTTTACAAAAAATATCGGCAGTTTCGCAGATTGCCGTTCA
Organism: uncultured Treponema sp.; assembly: GCA_963548875.1. GTDB lineage: Bacteria > Spirochaetota > Spirochaetia > Treponematales > Treponemataceae > Treponema_D. The sequence continues at coordinate 3,641 of CAUUVZ010000041.1, forward strand.
AATAGAAGAAACTGCGGCGGCACAAGTCATTGCTCTGCCGGAAAACGCTGCAAGTACGGCAGGGGTTGCGGCAAAAATAAATATCGAAGATTTAAGAAAAAATGCTTCGGGCGCGGAAACGGCTCTTATTCAGGCGAAAGCAAATATGGAGTCCCTTTCGGAAGAAGGCGGCGGAGATGCGGCGTTTATCGCGGAGGAAAAAGAAATTTTACAAACCGAAAAACGGCGTCTGGATTCCGAATGCGCCGCCTTTGAAAAAGCCGTAAACGCGGCGAAAAACGCTCTTACGGCTGCGGAAACGACTCTTAAAAATCTTGCGGCGGAGATTACCGCACTCAAAGAGGAAGAAGCGGAAGCGGAAGCGAAAGTTTCGGAGGAGTTGCGCGCATCCGTATTCGAGACGGAAGAAGAATTGCAATCAGCCGTTATGAACCGCACCGATTTTGATGCCATAACGGCAGCCGTTCGTCAATATGAAATAGAATTATCCGAAACGCGCGCAAAACTTTCTTCAATCAAAACGAAAAAAATCGACAGCAGCGCAATTAGGGAGGAACTTATTTCTCTGCAAGAAGAAATTGACGGCTGCCGCGCGGATATTGAACGCATAAACGCGGATAATGCCGCCTTGAGCGCGCAAAAAACAAAACTCACCGAGCAAAAAGAGCGTGCGGTGCGCCTTGAGCGCGAATACAAAACATTGCGCGAGGAAAACGAAGTTTTATTGCGCTTAAACCGTGATATTTCAGGCGCAAATCCGCAAAGAAAACCGTTGGACTCTTGGGTACTCGGTGCCTATCTTGAAGAAGTCGTGCGTTCGGCAAATATACGTTTTGCGCGGATTTCCGCCGGACGATACCGCTTTATTCTAAAGGAAGATGCGACCGGGCGCGGTTATCAAGGCTTGGAATTAACCGTACACGACAGCCATACGGGACGAGAACGAACGACGGAAACGCTAAGCGGCGGAGAGACTTTTGAAGCCTCTCTTAGCCTTGCGCTGGCTTTGACCGACGCAGTTCAGTCGAGAAGCGGAGGAATCCGCCTGGATTCGCTTTTTATAGATGAAGGTTTCGGTACGCTCGACGGAGAAGCGCTCGACAATGCAATCGCAATCCTTGACGAAGTGCGCGAACACCGGATGGTCGGCATCATATCCCATGTGGAAGCACTGCACGGCGCAATACGCTCTCATGTCGAAATAGAAAAATCAAACACGGTAAGCAAAATTGTGATTCGATAAGCTGCGTACGGAACAAACGATTTTTGCGGACTTAAACTTGAAGTCCGCCGCCTGCCGCAGTTTACCCGTCCGCCCATATTCTCTGCATTTTTATTCATAATTATGAGAATTTATGCAAAAACACTGGCATAAAAATGCTATTTTTGTATAATTATACTAATTTTAGTAAAAATGTACGGGAGACTCGGCGATGAAAAAAACAAAAATCAAGGCGGGTGTAATCGGAGCAACGGGTTATGCCGGAAGCGAATTGATACGTCTGTTGTGCCGGCATCCGCAAGTTCTGCTAACCTATGCCGGTTCACATTCCTATGCGGGAAAACGTTTTTCCGATATTTATCCTAATATGCAAGGCGTATGCGACATTCTGCTCGGCGACGACAATATCTCCGGAGCGGCAGAAGTTTGCGATATTATGTTCCTTGCATTGCCGGCAGGAATTGCATCAAACACACTCACTGCACAACTCTTGGAAAAATGCGTTTTCATAGACCTCGGAGCGGATTTCCGATTAAGTGATGCCGCAATCTATGAAGAATGGTACAAGATTAGACACGGCTCAAAAGACTTGATCGGACAAGCAGTCTACGGACTATGCGAGCTTTACAGAGACAAGATTGCTCATAGCCGCCTGATTGCAAATCCCGGTTGCTATACGACCTGTTCAATTCTTTCGTTGGCACCTCTGCTGAAAGACAATCTGATCGATTCAGACAGCATCATTATAGATGCAAAATCGGGGGTTTCAGGCGCGGGACGTTCCGAAAAGCTTTCATCGCTCTACTGTGAGTGCAACGAAAACATAAAGGCATACGGACTTGCCTGTCACAGGCATACTCCTGAAATCGAAGAACAGTTATCTTGGGCTGCAAGCAACGGAGAATCCGGCAAAGGAATTGTGCTGCAATTCACGCCGCATCTTATTCCGACGGATAGAGGCATTCTCGCTACTTGCTATGCAAAGCTCAAGGCAGGTGTCGATACCGAACGCGTATCGAAAGCATACCGTCTCTATGAGGGTGAGAGATTTATACGAGTCTTAAAAGAAGGCAATCTGCCGGAAACTCGTTGGGTCAAAGGCAGCAACCGTTGCGATATAGGTTGGAAAATCGACGAGCGAACGGGACGTATAATCGTCGTCGGTGCGATAGACAATCTGGAAAAAGGAGCTGCAGGACAAGCAGTCCAAAACATGAACATAATTTTCGGCTGGGATGAGGGTGAAGGATTGAATGCCGACGCTTCGTTCCCTTTATAACACGGAATACGGAATAAAACGTAAGGAATGCAAAATATGAAGATAATTGACGGCGGTATTACCGCCCCGAAAGGTTTTTTAGCCAACGGAATAGCCGCAGGCATCAAAAAACGGAAAAAGGATATCGCAATACTGGTCAGCGAGATACCTGCTCAGGCGGCGGGAGCCTTTACAACCAACAAAGTAAAAGCAGCTCCGGTTATTTGGGATAAGCAACTGATCGCCAGCGGAAAAACGATGTCGGCAATCGTAATCAACAGCGGCAATGCAAACGCCTGCACCGGGGAAAAAGGATTTTCCGATACGCGCGATACGGCTTCTTATGCCGCAGAATTACTTTCGGCAAGGGGAATCGATACGAGTGCCGAGCAGGTACTGGTATGTTCCACCGGAGTTATCGGAGTGCCGCTTCCGATGGATACGGTAAAAGAAGGTATCAAAACCTGCGTTTCGGGACTGTCTAAAGAATTGGAAGCTGCGAAATCGGCGGCAGATGCAATTTGCACTACCGATACGTTCCGAAAGGAAATCGCCGTAGAAATTGAAATCGACGGAAAACCGATACGTATCGCAGGCATGGCAAAAGGCTCCGGTATGATTCACCCGAATATGGCAACGATGCTTTCGTTCATAACGACGGATGCGGAACTTCCCGCCTCTATACTGCAAAAGTTGCTGGGAACAACGATTATCGACACCTACAATATGATTTCCGTCGACGGAGACACTTCTACCAATGATACGGTACTGGTGTTGGCAAACGGATGCAGCGGTGTGAACATTCAAAAAGGGACTTTGCAATGGGAAGAATTTTGCAAAGCATTTACTTATGTGCATACATTTCTTGCAAAGGCGATTGTCCGCGACGGAGAAGGAGCCGGAAAGTTTATCGAAGTTATCGTAAACGGCGCAAAAAGCATCGAGGACGCAAGAATTTTGGCTCGTTCCGTCGTCGCTTCAAGTTTGGTAAAAGCGGCTTTCTTCGGTGCGGATGCAAACTGGGGACGTATTCTCTGCGCAATGGGTTACAGCGGAGCGGATTTCAATCCGGCAGGAACGGAGCTTTCGTTTTCAAGCTCACAAGGAAGCATAATCGTAGTCAAAAACGGTGAACCGGTTGCTTTTAACGAAGATTTTGCAAAAAAAATTCTGCTGGAAAAAGAAGTTACCGTTACGGCAAAACTGAACGACGGAGAATCAAGCGCAAAAGCATGGGGCTGCGACCTTTCCTACGAATATGTAAGAATCAACGGAGATTACAGGAGTTAGTCTATGGATATGAGGCAGGAAATCAAAAAAGCCGAAGTTTTAATCGAAGCAATACCGTATATCAGGAAATTTGCCGGTACCGTCGTTGTAGTAAAGTACGGCGGCAGCGCAATGGTAGACGAAAAACTCCGCAAATCGGTGATAAGAGACATTGCTCTGATGAAATACATCGGCTTATTGCCCGTGGTTGTACACGGCGGCGGAAAAGAAATCACCGGATTGCTCGAACGGCTCGGCAAGGAAACGGTTTTTATCGACGGACTGCGTGTAACCGATGAGGAAACCGCAAAAATAGCGGAGATGGTTCTTTCGGGTTCCATCAACAAATCCATCGTCGCCGATCTTGAAGGAGTCGGAATAAAGGCGGTCGGGATCAACGGTAAGGACGGCAGCACTCTTACGGCACACAAAAAGCTCGATCCGAAAGGCAGAAATCTCGGTTTCGTAGGAGAAGTTTACAAAGTGGATTCAACACTCATATCAACGCTGCTTGAAAATAACTTTGTACCGGTCATTTCTCCGATCGGTACTGACGAGTCCGGAAATACGTACAATATTAACGCCGACTATGCCGCAAGTGCCGTTGCCGGAGCACTTAATGCACAAAAGCTGATATTCTTGACCGATGTGGAAGGCATACTTAAAGATAAAGACGATCCGGGCACCATTATCCGCCGTTTAACCGTCGACGAAGCCTTGCAATATATCAACGACGGCACAATCAATGGAGGGATGATTCCTAAAGCTCAGTGCTGTATCGACGGAATTACCAAAGGAGTCAAAAGCGTCCACATTCTTGACGGCAGACTTGACCACAGCATACTGCTGGAAATTTTTACTACGGACGGGATCGGAACGATGATGACTCCGACGGAATATTTAGAAAAATAGCGGAGGCTCTGCAATGGATAAAAAATACATATATGAACGGATGTCCGATATAACGGCTTACGGACAAGAAGCCGTCATGAATACATACGCCCAATTTCCGGTTGCGTTCGTATCGGGGCACGGGAGAACGCTCACGGACGCAGACGGAAAAGAATATCTTGATTTTGTCGCCGGTATTGCGGTAAACGCATTGGGATACGGGGATGAATTGCTGTCCGCCGCTCTCAAGCGCGTAATAGACGGCGGCTTACTTCATTGCTCCAATCTCTATTGGAACCCGTATGCCGTTTCTGCAGCAAGACTGCTCAAGCAAGTTTCCGGCATGGACAAAGTGTTTTTCTGCAACAGCGGAGCAGAAGCGAATGAAGCGGCATTGAAGCTGGCGCGAAAATTCGGGTGCATGAACGGCAGGCACAGAACAGAAATCATCACGATGAAGCATTCTTTTCACGGGAGAACCTACGGAGCCGTCACTGCTACAGGGCAGGACAAGTATCATAAAAATTTCGAACCTTTATTACCCGGTATAAAATATGCGGAATTTAACGATTTCGATAGTGTAAGGGCACAGGCAGACGAAAACACTTGCGCCGTTATGGTTGAACCCATACAAGGAGAAGGAGGTATAATTCCCGCTTCGCAGGATTTTCTTAGCGCACTGCGGAAACTTTGCGACGAACGGAACATTCTCCTTATATTTGACGAAGTTCAATGCGGCATGGGACGTTCGGGGCAGCCGTTTGCATGGCAAACATACGGAGTAAAACCGGATGTGATGACACTCGCAAAATCTCTGGCAGGCGGTGTTCCGGCAGGTGCTATGACCGCACACGGAATCGCCGCAGATATTTTCGAGCCGGGCGACCATGCATCCACATTCGGAGGAAACCTGCTTGCGATGAGCGGTGCCTGTGTTATGCTCAGTCGCCTATCGGACGGCAATTTATGCGCTCATGTCCAAGAGATAAGCAAATATTTCATAAATGCATTAAAAAAATTGCAGTCCGAATATCCGGCTATCGTAACCGACGTGCGGGGATGCGGACTAATGCTCGGTCTAAAGCTCTCGATTTCACCGCGTACAGTCATTGACGCGGCTATGGAACGCGGTTTACTTGCAGCTTCTGCAGGATACGATGTCTTGCGCTTCGTCCCTCCGCTCACGGTTACGATTGCGGAAGTAGACCGAGCCGTATCGATTCTATCCGACGTATTTTCAAGCTTTAACCGGTGAACGGAGATTAAAAAGCGGTAACGGCAGCTTGCACTTTTACTACATTAGGAAGATTCGGTTTGGTTTCGCGCCTGAAAATATATTTAAGAGGGTGAATATCGAATGAATTTGAAGCCCAACCGCCTACCGCATTCAAATCAATAATACTGCGGCTGACCGGATGCTGTATCGGAATGATAAGCGCGGAATCGAGCAAAAGCTGTTCCGCCTGCGATAAAAGTTTTATGCGCTCCGTTCCGGTCAATTCTGCCGATTTGTCAAGTAAAGCGTCATATTCGGAATTTTTCCAGCCGCTTATATTTAACGTAGAAGACGAGCGGTAAAGTTCCAAAAATGCAAGCGGATCTGCAAAATCTCCTATCCAAGTGTATGAAAATATATCCGAGCCGTCCGCTTGAATCGAATTTAAATAGATATCGGAAGGCAGCTCTTTTATTTCAAGTTCGACTCCGAGTCTCTCCCAAGCTTTTTTTAGCAACTCCGCCTGATTTTTAGTACGCTCGCCGTTTACCGCAAAAGTAATTTTAAGCGTTTCATTTTCCGCAAGCCCCGCAGATTTCCGCGCCTCTTTCATCATAAAAAGGGCTTGATCATCGTCCGTGTAAGCATATCCCTGCACTTGAGGATAGCCGTTAAGCGGATAAACAAACGATGAGGCTTTGATAAAAACATCTTTACGCAATTCGTCCCACGGAACGGCTTCCAAAAGAGCGGAGCGCAGTTCCGCATTATCCCAAATCCCGCCGTTCATCTTAAAAAAAAGATATTCCGTTGCAAATTCTGCGGAAAGATGAATCGTATCTTTATCTATAAGGCGTTCAAGCACTACGGAAGAATTAAGCCACTGCGCCGCACCGGTATTGAATGCAAAAGTATTTTCCGCATCGTCGCCGCATAAAAGAAAGCTTATCTTTTCAAGCTGCGTATTTTCGGCATCGTAATAATTTCTATTCTTTTTAAGCACAATCTCTTTGTCGGAAGGTTTTTCAAGCGTGAACGCTCCGCTGTACACATTATTGCGTCCGGGAACAACTGCAAATGCGGACATACATAAAATCTTATGCAGATGCGGCGCAGGAGTATTCAGTTTAACATACAAGACGGACGGACTTTGAACGGAGATTCCGACCGCATCTTTGTCGCCTTTACCGAGCCTGAAATCTTTCGCACCGCTTACAATATCAAAAAGAGAAGAATAAGGAGCATCGGGATTTGCCAAAAGCGACAACCAAGATTTTTTTACATCTTCTGCAGTGATTGCGCTTCCGTCGCTGAATTTTATTCCGTCGCGGAGAATAAATGTCCAGCGTTTTTTATCGCGAGATACTTTAAAGTCTTTTGCAAGAGCAAATTGCGGCTCAAGCGTTACGGGATCGTAAGAAAATAAACCGTCGTACAAACCCGTCAAAATCTGTGCTTCCGTGCTGTAAGCTGCCGTATGCGGATTTAAATCGTAATTGTGCGGGTATTCGATGACCGTAAACTCTTTTAAAAACGGATTATCGGATTTTCCGGAATTTATATCTTCCGCAAAAATACCGGAGCCGGAATTGTCATCTTCATGAATAAAAAAAGGTTTTGCTGTCTGTGCGGAGAAAAAATAATTTGCGGCAAAAATGAAAAATCCCGCAAATATTGCATAATTTTTATTTTTTTTATCAGCCGGCATTTGTTATACCGATTTTCCGCAGCTGCTCAGTTTCTTCTATATATGAAGTATACTCAGCACGTCTTGAGTTCGCTTTTACAATCGCATTTTTTACCGCAATCAAATCTATTTTAAGTCCTTTAATCGAATTTCTCGTTTTTGCGGGGGCATGAGCCTTAAAATAGTCATCGGCAGCATTAAGCAGAATCAGCGTTTCATTATTCTCGGAGATTTGCTTGTTTACAAACGCAAAGATATTTGCTTCCGACGCTTCGGAAATTCTTTTATATTCGCCGCTGCCTCTGTTTTCCAACACGGAATAAAATCCCGCTTTACGGGCAAGATTGGAAATAAAAATATTTATATCTATCGCTCGCTGCGTTTTAGTCTCCTTTTTTAAGTCGACTATTACAAAATTGTAAATAAGCGCAGGTTCCTTCAAATTAAAAGCTTTGCGGAAAGCTCTTTTAAGTTTATCGAAAATAGAATTATGTCCTTCTTCAAGAATTTTTACGTTTGCCGTAAGTTTTTGGACAATTTCATTATAAACCGCTCCCAGAATCACCAACGACTGCACGGAATCGAGGAGCAAAAATCTCGTATTGACTTCGGCTTGTTTAGGCTCTTCCGCTTTTGCAGGAATTTCAAGTCTTTTTAGTACTGCCGCTTGAAGTTTGTCTTTTTCGGGCGAAAGGTCTTCATCTATAATCTCGGAAATAAGATCGCCGTAATAAGGCTCTTTGCCCATTACGCTCGGAAAAAGTTTTTTAATTTCCGCAGTTTCTTCCGCCGGCGAATCCACCATCTTGTTGTATGAGGGATGCATCTGAATATCCATTCTTATCCGAAGCTTATACGTTTCTCTGTAAAAATCCGACAAGTTTTTCAGCATAATCTCTATTTCGTTCACCGACTGCGCGGATTTTGCGATTGAATCGTTTATCATGCTCAGCGTTATCTGCGGAACATTTTTTCGCGCATCAAGCAAAAGACTTGCAAGCCCGCGCGTATTGGATTTCGTATTATTGGAATTCATGTTGCCCCACAAAAACGACATATTAAGATCGTGGAGCTTTTTGATTTTCTGAATATTCATGTTTTCTACGGAAAATTTTACGTAGGTGCAAACATAATCCAGCATACTCTCATACTCCGAAAAACGCGCGCCGATTATAACGCTTCTGTCGGCATCGGAATAAGGAGTATCTTCAGGGGCTACTATGTCGGAAATCTTTTTTTCAAGCTTATACGGATCGGGAGTAAGAAGAGAACGTTGAATCAATATGTTGTATATGTTTTTTACACAAGTATGCAAAAGTCTGTATGTATCCAGCAGCTTCGGAAGTTCGGAGAAATTGAACCATTCCGTCTTTTCTTTTATACCGGATTTTAGTGCTTCAAGATAGTTTCCCATAGTCTTATTATCGGCAAACGTAAAATTATGATTACGGTTAAATTCTTACTTTTATGCCGGCGGAAAACATTCCTCCGTTCATACTGCCTTTTGTAAAAAGCGAGCCGCACGGAATATAAAGCCGAATTTCAGGTCCGATTTTTATCTTTTCGTTCAATTTAAAAAGATACGCAAAAGAATTCTCTATATATAAAAAGTTTGCGTTTTCCCAAAAAGATTTATTGATTGCGTTCAAATCGTCCGCCGCAGTTCCGCTCTCGCCTTCTTCAGAAGCGTCAACCCCGCTTGAAAGAATTGCAAACCTTGCAAGAATTCCTGCTCCTATTCCCAACTCCAAAAAATGAGTGTGCTTCAAATCAAAAGTGAATACGGCAGGCATATCCAGTAAAAACGAAAAAGCCGTCGCCGTACGATTTTCAATTTCCGCAGGTCTTGCAGCACCGTCGTGATACAGATAATAATTTGTAAAAAACGAAAGACGCGGCTGAAACGAAACGAACTTATCCGCATACACGGAAATTCCGAATCCGAACGGATAAACGACCGGAGACGGCGCGCTTTTATCGGAATTCCCCGTATTGAATATCACAGCCGGCGCAAAACCCGAAATCCAATCTATTTCAGGCTTTGTTTTACGGATTATTTCGGAATCCTCTGCGTTAATACCGTCCTCTACCTGATTATCGTCGGGTTTATCCTGCCCGCCTAAATAAACCGGCGAGTCTAAGGAGACTGCATTTTCCGTAAAAGCCGCGGAAATAAAAAACAGCGGCAATATTGCAAGCAATATTTTTTTCATCTTTTAAGACTCCATTAGTATGATAGAATTTTATCAAGATTAACGCGGATAAACCCGCTTCTCCCTACTTCATAGAATTCCGACTCTTCCCATGCCGCGTAAAAATATGCGCCGGAAAGAGCAAAAGTCCCGTAAGAAAATCCCGAAGGAAGTTTGGGTAATTTTAATGCAATAACTTTACCGCGGTTTAAAATAGGTTTTTCGTCAAGCGCACCTTGTATGAAAACCGAACCGTCGGAAAAGACTGCGGCAGTCCACGAAGAGCCCAAAACAGACTCGGCGGATACGGGTGCGCCGTCGATATGTTCCCCTTGATGCAAAAAGGTTCTCGGGCTGTGTCCGCCCGCATTCCTGCACCTAACCGTAAAATTCATTCCCGAAGGTAACGATATAAGAAGTTTTTTTAAACGTTCGGGAGCTTCATTAAAGTCGAAATTCTTTTTTGCAAGTCTAAAACTTTCCGCATCCGATTTCCGTATGAAAATACTTGATTTTGCGGACGCAGGCGTTATGGAAGGCAGCGGCTCTTTAGGTTGAAAGGTCAAATAATCGAATTCTACTTTTTCCGCGCCGTTATGCTTCACCGAACAAGTCCAATATTGCCCGTCCCAAACAAATGCCGTAACTTCTGAGTCTCCCGTAAGTCCGAGATTATCGGTATTGATTATAGGAATGGAAACGGATTGAGGCACCGAAAACTGCACTAAAAACGGGTGAATACGCATATTTCTATCCGAAGGTGCATCTTTAAAAAAAGAATTTTTATAAACGGAATAAATGGGAGTTCCATCGAAAAAGACCAGATTTCCCGCACATCTTGATTCAAAAATACTTTCATCGGGATAAAGCATTACGTTTTCGCCTGAGGTTTTAAGAATTCCAAGCCGATTTACAACCGCATAGGCTGCCGGAATAGAATCATCCTGTTCTGCAGGCATAGATGACGACATATCGGAAATTCTTACGGCTTGCGTCCAAGGTTTACGCAATGACGGAGGTACGTTTTGTATTCTATCGGTTTGAATAAAATCGTTTCCTGCAAAATAGAACCAAGTATGAGCGGATTTGTCATCGGAAATGTCGGTTACAACCGGAGCGGCTTTATCGTTTGAACATGAAATAAACGGTATTGAAAGAACTAAGGCAGCAAAGACAGCCGGATTTAAGTATGTTTTCATTTGCCGCAGTGTATAATGTATGCCGATATTTTTGCAAGTAGCACGTCATAATGAAGTTTTCCGCTCATTGACTTTCCGTATGAATCCATGTCAGCTCATGTTTATTATAATTTAGGTGAACTATGCGGCTTCCGGGAATATCCTGAAAATTCTTTATGATTTTCCAGTCCGTTTTGCCCTGCATTTTAATCGTACATATCATATTTTTAGTAAGACCGCTATCGAGCCATCGGCAACACCATTCATAAAGACGTTCGGGATAACAAATTACATCGCTAAAAACCCAGTCGCAGAGTCCGACTTCTTTAGGAGACAGGGTAAACGCGTCATGTGCGGCAAACTTTACAAGCGGATTGTTCATAAGTTCCGGAGCAAGCGGAGCACGGTCAACGGCATAAACGGATGCTCCTAGCTGCGTTAAAACCCATGTCCATCCGCCGGGGCTTGCTCCCGCTTCAAAACACAGCGTATCTTTTGACGGAAGTTTTGTACCGTTAAAAAGGTTTGCAAGCGTAAGACTTTCCTGAAGTTTTAAATACGCTCTGCTGGGAGGATTTACATGATCTTCTTCAAAACAAAGCGTTCCCGCCGGAAGAAAACCGTTCGTCTCTGCGGAAAATATTGCGGTATCGGAGTCGAGCAAGATCCAAAGTCCTATAGTAGACTTTGGAATATCTACGGGAAATTTGCGGGGTTTAAGATTTATATAAGGCAGCTTTTCTTGAATAAGTTTTGCCCGTCTGAAAAGCGTAAAAGTGTAAGGTGCCCAATTTCTTTGTATCGAGCGCAATGTCATAGCACAGCTGCCGATTGAATCGAAATGCGCAATCGCGGGATTTTTCATTACGCATTTTGCCCAGAAAGGCAATTCCGAAGGAGAAAGATTTCCGCCTTGAAAATCTGGAAAATAGAACAAATCGCCGTGAACGGCTGCAGGATTTTCAAGAAACTCAAAACGCTCTTTTAATTCGTCGAGGAGCATTTCACTCATTCCGGGAAATGCAAGAAATGCCGTACCGGGAAGTTTTTCCGAATAAGGTTTTTGCATTTTTTACTTTATCATAACGGAAGAAAAATCTGCAATTTGGTCATCAACGGTTTCATCGCACTCGTCTATACCGAGCTTTGAAACGTAATCGCAAAATTTGGAAGAATCTTTTGAAGGCAGAATCTTAAATCCTATTTCAGTGCCGCCGTTTACATTTTTCGACCACTGCGGATGACAAAGAACGGAAAACATTCCGTCGGAAGCCGCCCGTGCAAACGTTATTCCAGCCTCATAATCGCTGTCAAAATCCACAGTAACGGGGAAAACATAATGAATTTTAAAACCGCCGCGGCTCACATTATCAAGCACACCGGGAAAGGCGCAAATATCATCGATAGCAATTCTTCCAATGTCGTTAAAGCGGCGCGACTCGCGGTCTTTCATACCCATGACCCCAGTATATTGTTTATCCGCAGTTTTTACAACGCTACGGCAAAAAAATAAAAGCCGCGCGCTAATACTTAAATCTTAAACAATAAATCCTCGTATACGGGGAAAGGCTTGTAAGATTCTCCCAGCAGAGGTTCTATTTCGTCCGCGACGGCACGAGTTTTTGCCATAAGCGGCACTACGGAATCCGCATAAGCACGTGCGATTTGCATAACGTTTCCGGCAGATTTTGCGGCGGCGTGCGTTTGAGAAAGTTCTTCACGCATTTCCGCAAGTTTGTTTACAAGCCCGTCAAGTTTTAACAAAAGAGCACTTTCAGCAGCCGCCTTTGCATCCGGCACAACCGCTTTTAAGTTGATTGCAGTCCTGCTTATATCGAACATATATTTAAATGCGGCGGGGAGAATATCTTTATTTATCATCTCAAGCATCGTTTCAACTTCAATATTTAAAACGTGCGCGTATTTTTCAAGTTTTATATCGTAATGACTGTTCATCTCGATTTCGGAATAGATTCCCGTTTCGGTAAACAAACTTATATTCTTTTTATCAAGATAATGCTCCATCGCATCGGGAAGCGTGCGCAAATTCAAAAGTCCGCGCTTTTTCGCTTCTTCCACCCACTGCGCATCGTAACCGTTTCCGTTAAACACAATACGCCAATGAGCGGTTATTTCACGCTTAATCAGCGATGCAAGCGAGGCGTTGAAGTCGGCGGACTTTTCAAGCTCGTCCGCAAAAGATTTTAGCGAATATGCGACAATTGCATTGAGCGTCGTGTTCGGTCCTGCAATCGAAAGACTTGCGCCGAGCGAGCGGAATTCAAACTTATTGCCGGTAAAAGCGAACGGAGACGTACGGTTACGGTCGGTAGAATCTTTCGGGATTGGAGGCAGAACATCGACACCTATCGACATTTTTGAATTGCGCTTATTGCCGTAAGATTTACCGTCTTTGATTGCTTCAAGAACGGCATGAAGTTCATCTCCCAGATAAACCGAAATTATCGCAGGCGGAGCCTCGTTTGCACCCAATCTATGATCGTTTCCGGCAGAGGCAACGGAGATTCTAAGCAGATCCTGATTTTCATCTACGGCTTTTATTATCGCAGTTAAAAATAGAAGAAACTGCGCATTCTGCTCCGGAGTGGCACCCGGCTCAAGCAAGTTTTCACCGTCGCCGGTTGACATCGACCAGTTGTTGTGTTTTCCGCTTCCATTTACTCCGGCAAAAGGCTTTTCATGCAGTAAGCATACAAGTCCGTGTCTCCGTGCAACTTTTTTCATTACTTCCATAGTAAGCTGATTTTGGTCGGTGGAAAGATTCGTCGTAGTAAAAATGGGTGCCATTTCATGCTGAGCGGGAGCGACTTCATTGTGTTCGGTTTTTGATAAAATACCGTACTTCCAAAGCGTTTCGTTTAAGTCTTCCATATATTCGACGACTTTGGGTTTGAGCGCGGCATAATACTGGTCGTCCATTTCCTGTCCTTTTGCAGGCTTTGCTCCGAACAAAGTGCGACCGGTCATGCGTAAATCCTTTCGCTGCTCGTAGAGTTTTTCGTTTACGAGAAAATATTCCTGCTCGGGTCCGACGGTAGTCGCTACGTGAGCCGCCTCTTTATTACCGAAAAGCCTTAAAATGCGGAGTGCCTGCTTGTTCAATGCTTCCATCGAGCGCAAAAGCGGCGTTTTTTTGTCGAGAGCTTCGCCGGTATAAGAACAAAATGCAGTCGGAATGCAAAGCGTATGCTCTTTTACGAACGGATAGGCGGAAGGATCCCAAACGGTGTAACCGCGAGCCTCAAACGTTGCACGCCTGCCGCCCGACGGAAATGAAGATGCATCCGGCTCGCCTTTAACCAATTCCTTGCCGCTGAACGACATAATAACCGTACCGTCATCCTGCGGAGTGATAAAGCTGTCGTGTTTTTCTGCGGTAATTCCGGTAAGCGGCTGGAACCAGTGCGTAAAATGCGTCGCGCCCTTTTCTATCGCCCACTCTTTCATGGCGTGTGCAATTTGATTTGCAATATTTATGTTCAGAGGCTCGCCGTCGTCAAGCGTTTTTTTAAGAGCCTTAAAAGTCTCTTTAGGAAGACGCTCTTTCATAGTCTTTTGATTAAAAACCATGCTTCCGAACAATTCAGGTACGTTTACAGACATTTTTCACTCCTATCCGCCGGCACTCACCGGCATTTATGCAATCGTTTTTTTCATAGCTCATAATGATTTTTTGAACGCTATCCGCGCCGGGATTAGTCTCATAATCGCGGTATGTGTCCAACAATCTTTGAAACGACTTTTTCCGCATTTCCCATACCGTTTGCGCGTCTTTAAGCCCCGCCTTTGCCGGCTCAATTTTCATAGGGATATATATACACATCGGCGCGTTTTTTTTCAATGGATTTCGGACGGGAAAAGTCTTACACCATGCACAATCTTTATAGACAATTCGATACGCAAAAAACGTATAAAATCCGGCTTTTGCAATGCGCTGTCTCAAATGCGCGTTGAGCCGTTCGATGAAAAATCTTGAAGCCGAATTGGACGTTCCGCTTTTTATGCGTACCAAAAACAGCATTTCTCTTACCGAAACGGGAATTCTTGCCGCAGAGCGGGCAAAAAACGTCGTCTCGGCTCATGACGATATGATTCTTTCGGTGCGGGAAGCGGAGCACAAACAGCACAATTTTTCTTTCGGCTCGATTGCCCCCGCGCCTATATGGAATCTTACGCCGATTCTGTCCGAAATCTTCCCCGGAAAAACCGTGAACTCGGATTTACGGGAGCCGGAAACGGAACTCATACAAGGGCTAGACGACGGCACATACAACTTGATTGTGCTTTTGCCGTCCGCTCACCGCTTTTCAAACCGGACTTCCCTGTGCCTAAAAGACCTTGCCGGCGAAAAAAGAAAAAGAATATGCGCTCTTTTGGAAGCGATTAAAAACAGAGAACAGAGATTTTAACGATAGACGGTCGGCGATGGAGAACGAGCCGTTTTAGTCTTATACAATCCCCAGTTTTTTTTTAACGCACCCTGCGTTATTGCGGATACATTCAATTTTGCCGCAATCATTTTCTCCTTTCGGCACTCCGTATTTTCTCCGATTTTTTTTAACCAAGCAGCCCCAAAGGGCTGCTTGGTTAAAAGTTAAATAGTTAACACAAACAGCCGCCCGGCTGTTTGTGTTAAAAGCCTGCCAGACAACAAACTCTATGATGATCGTAGTGCTTGTTATTGTAGCTCACGTTGCCATAAGCGCTCACGTAGTCAAAGAAATCAACATGCCACGCATAATCGTTGTAGGAATACTGCGACGACGACCAATACCATCTATTTACAAGCTTTGCATCCGCATAGCCGCTGCCGTTTTCAAGTCCGTGTATTTTTGAAAGGCTTGCATCGATTGCCGTACGGTTCTTATATACCTCGCACAGCTCCGCAATGCTCGGCATGTACCAGTCAAACTTTTTATTGTTCAGTTTGTCTGCGTACTTTGTGTTGTACTGAGAAACCCAATTGAACGCAGGATAGTTCTCCGCAACCACAGCTTCCGCCGTTCCTTCAGCATCTTTAGACTTTATGTATGACCAGTTGTCGCTTCCGTCAGTGTCGCCCATGAACGTTGCGCTTGTGGCATGATTGCTGCTCGGAGTACAGATAATGCCCTCAAACTTCGTATTGTAACCGGTGCTGCCTTCTTTTGCCCACAGTAGATTGCTATCGCTTGAATGCAGCGCAATCATCTTCGGCACTCCGTAGCTAAAGCCGCAGATAATACCTACAGGAGGATTGCTTGTGTCTATCGCTGTATAGGAGTCTTTTTCTACAAGGCTCTTGTCTGCAAGCACAATCTTCCCTGCCGTGTATGCGCTGTAGTCCTTTACGCTCAAAACTCCGCTCTTGCTTGCCGTTTTGCACATTACCGTAACAGTCTTATCTCCTGCAACATACGGGCATTCAACTTCCGCAGTCGCAAGCGTGTCGCTTTCAATCCAGAAATTCGAGAGTCTCGCTCCGCTTCCCCAGAAATCCCATTTCGTTACATGGGGTTCCTTAAAGTTCTTTCCCGTGATTGTTACGGGGAGCTTGTTTCCGCCGTAAGAGATGCCAGCTTTCTGTATAAACACGCTTTCGATGACCGGCTCTCCGCACAGTTGGAGCCTTGCCGTAGCGAATTGTCTCTTGCCCTTAAAGAACACCGCTACCGTGTAGTAGCCGATTTCGCCGGGAAGCGTAAGCTCTTTTGAAAACTCCATTTCAGTTCCTTCAGTTTCGGCTACCGTTACCGTGCTTGCGCTTACTTCAGCCCCGTTTGAATCAAGCAGCTTTATATTTGTTTCTCCTCGGATGTCAAGATTTGTTCCCATAACGGTTACGCCTACCTTCGGTTGCGTGCCGAGTGGTATCGGATTCTTTGAAAGTTGAATCCGATGTATATATGCAGACGGTGTAACCTTGAACGTCGCAGTCTGAGCTACCGGACTTCCGTTTACAATCACCTTGACCGTGTACGTTCGTCCTTCGTTCGACAGGTAAGACGAAACGGGGGCTATTACCGTCGCACTCGCCTTGTTGTGCACCTTGTCTATGCTTGCCGATACAGGTGATGAACTGCCGTCCGTAACCTGCACCAAAAGGCTTGTCAATGCGTTAAAATTGTTTCCCGTTACCGTTACTGTGATATTCCTGTCCGTTTCTTCGCTGTCAAGGTGCGTGCGGCTAAGGCTTACACCCGTAATCTCGGGGGCTGCAAGTGCAACCGGTGTCATCGATGTTTCCGCGGCGGCGCTTTCGTTTCCGGCGTCGTCCTTTGCCTTTACGGAGACTATGTATTTGCTTCCGTCCGCCTCGATATTTTCAATCGCATGGCTTTCCGTCTCTTTTGAAAGAGGCATTTCCGTCGCTGTGCCGCCTTCTTTTTTCCAGCTCAAGACAAGTCCTGCAAAGTCCGAGTCCGTAGGATTGTGCCAATTTGCGGTAAGCGTTTTTTTTGAGGAAGAATAGTCCAGCGTCAAGCCGGTTACCGGCGCAGGCGGCGTTCTGTCTATGTTCTTTATTTCTATCGTCTCTACCTCGCGCCTTCCGTCGTTGTCCCGTACCCCGACCGAATACATTCCGTTCTCGGTTACTTCAAAACTGCTTCCGGCGATAGCCGTGCCGCTTGCAAAGACTTCTTTTGCGCTCTTTGCGCCTTTAAGCCATTTGGCTTCCTTAATCGATGTGCTGGAAGAGACCGTTACCGTAACGTTTCCGCGTGTCTTTGTCTCTTTTAAAGGATTTTGCGTAAGCGTGATGCTCATCAAAGTTCCGCCCGCCTGCGTTTGCTGAGCTTCGCTTTGCACCCCCTCGCTCTTGTTTAGGGACTTGTCGATGGTCTTTAGCGTGAACGTGTACGCCGTTCCCGCTTTAAGCCCTTCGGCAATGAAGCTTCCGGCTGAATCCTTTGCCGCCGCAACGTACACGGGATTTTTCAATGCTCCGTCGGCAGGGCTTGCGCTTATCTCCACCTGATACAGGTCTTCGTCTGCGGGATTCTTCCACGTCAGAGAGACTTTCCCGTTTCCGGCG
>CAUUVZ010000042.1:0-21141 GCA_963548875.1 uncultured Treponema sp.
CTTGCCTTAGAAGAATATAAGCTTTGAGTTTGTAAAACTCGAAATTAAGCCTAATTTTATAGTCTAAAAAAGTGGGAAGGCGTGAAAATCGAGTTTACGGACGATGCGATTGACCGGATGAGTTTTATTGCCGAAGACGTGAACAGCCGAAGTGAAAATATCGGAGCGCGGCGTCTGCATACGATTATGGAAAAATTGCTCGATGAAATTTCTTTCAGCGCGGATGAACACTCAGGCGAAAAGATAAAAATCGATTCCGCTTATGTCGACGAAAAACTGCGCGACATCGTATCGGATCAGGGTTTGTCCCGTTATATTTTGTAGAGAATGTTCTGCGCATTTTCCTTTACGAAAACGGCTTTTTCAATCCGCTTATGTTTTTGAAAAAGCCGTTTTTTTTGCGTGGAGAGAATTTATGCAGATTTTATAAATCTACTTTTTGCTTGATCTCCATTATCACTGTTTTCAAAAATCGCTTTTGAGTAAACCCTTAAGTTTTTTACAAGCGACAAAAAAATCCGCTGCCGAAAGCTTCAATTTTTCGGCAGCGGATCAATTTTATCCGGCAATTTTTTAAGCGGAAATTATTTTGTTGCAAGGATTGCGATTCCGGGAAGCGTTTTACCCTCGAGGAACTCAAGGGAGGCACCGCCTCCGGTCGAAACATGACTCATTTTGTCTGCAAGGTGGAACTTGTTGACTGCCGCAACGGAGTCTCCGCCGCCGACAACCGTCATTGCGCCGCGTCCTGTCGCTTCGGCAACGAGTTTTGCAACGGTTTCGGTGCCTTTGGCAAATGCGTCGAACTCGAATACACCGACCGGTCCGTTCCAGACGATGGATTTCGCTTCGGCAATTACTTTTTTGTATTCTTCAATTGTTTTCGGACCTACATCCATCGCCATCAAGTTGTCCGGAATGTCGACACCGTCAACCGCGATGGCTTTTGCATTCGCATCGAACGCTTCCGCACCCACATGGTCTACAGGAAGAACGATGTTGACTCCCTTCGTTTTTGCGTCGGCAAGCAATTTTTTAGCCGTGTCGATAAAATCGTCTTCAACAAGCGACTTTCCGACGGAATGTCCCTGTGCTTTTAAGAACGTATACGCCATTCCGCCGCCGATAATCAGCGCGGACGCATTTTTCAAAAGGCTTTCAAGAACGGCGATCTTGGAAGAAACTTTTGCGCCGCCGATAATCGCAATCATCGGCTTTGGAGGATTTGTAACCATCGGCTCGATATATTTGACTTCTTTTTCCATCAAAAATCCTCCGACGGGCTTTTCGCTCATAAACTTTGCGATTGTCGCTGTGGAAGCCTGATCGCGGTGCGCCGTACCAAACGCATCGTTTACAAAAATGTCGCCGTAAGACGCAAGCTCTTTTGCCATCGCCTCGCGCTCTGCTGCATCTTTGGATGTTTCCGCTTTATGGAAGCGGACGTTTTCAAGCATCGCAACTTCACCGTCTTTAAGCGCGTCAATTGCAGCTTTCTGTCCGAGCGCATCCGGCAGGAATTTTACCTCATGTCCGAGCTTTGCCGCAAAATATTCAACTACCGGCTTCATGCGGTTTTTGCCGTTGATAAATTTTTCTTTATCCGCATCGGTAAACGGTTTTCCAGCTTTTTCCGCTTTTTCGGCAGCCTTTTTAACGTCCTTTGCGGGGTCTCCGAGATGACTCATCAAAACAAGAGAACGTGGTTTTTGCTCAAGGATATATTTTATGGTCGGAAGTGCTGCCATAATTCTTGTGTCGTCTTGAACGACACCGTCTTTCATTGGAACATTAAAATCAACACGCATAATTATGCGTTTGCCTTTAAGATCGATGTCTTTTACGGTCTTAATCATAGTAACTCCTAAAAATACGCGGTATTTTCCGCGCAAAATATAAATCGCATCTGCAATTATTCGAAGTCAATTTAGTATTTTTGCGTTATAAAATCAATGCGGAAAATTTGTATGCACGGAGAAGGAAAATTGTCTTCTTAGGAAAAAAATTGACAAAATATAAATTCGGGATTTATTCTATAGCCGTAATGAAGAATATATTTTTCTCAATAAGCGTTGCGCTAATCACTCTTCTTATTTGTCTGATTTCTCCCAAGTTATCTGCAAAAATCCGTCCGCCGTCGATATTCACTCAAAACTTTGTGCACGGTGAAGTTTTATCCGTTATTGAAGAAGACCTTACGCCTGACCCTGTCGTAAAAAATCGGTATCGAGGAAGTCAAAAGCTGCGCGTAAAAATTACTTCAGGTTCCTACAGAGGACAGGAATTCGACAGTTACAACACTCTCTCATCGCTTCACCATACGCGCGCATATCCCGGTTTAAAAGCTGTTTTTACCGTTCGGGAGACGGATTCCGTGCCGTCTGTGTGGCTGTATAATCAAAAACGTGACGGATTTATTTACTTCCTTGCCGCGCTGTTTTTAATCGGTCTACTTATTATGGGAAGACGGCAGGGCGCAAAATCTGTTCTCGCGCTGATATTTACCTGCGTTTTGATAATTTATGTTTTGATTCCGTTGTTGTTTGCAGGCTTTCCTGCGGTTCCCGTTTCAATTCTGCTTGTTTCGATTATTACCGTTGTCAGTTTCTTTTTGATAAGCGGCTTTTCCGTAAAAACTTATTCTGCAATATTGGGAACGATTTTCGGAATAGGTATAGCGGGAATTCTTGCGCTCGTTATCGGTGCTTTAGCGCAACTTTCGGGAATAAATATGCAGAGCGGCGAACAGCTTTTGAACATCGCTGCGGACTACAATATAAAACTCGGCGGACTGCTTTTTACTTCGGTTCTGATTGCGTCATTAGGTGCTGTTATGGATGTTGCGATGTCGATTGCGTCTTCAATTCAAGAGATATATTCGGCAAACCCCGCAATGACGAGAAAAGCTCTTTTCTTTTCGGGCATGAATGTCGGAAAAGATGTTACAGGAACAATGTCCAACACGCTGATTCTTGCTTTTGCAGGCGGCTCGCTTCCGCTTATGATGATGATTTGGGGATTCGGAATGACGTATGCTCAGTTTATAAATATTCCTCTAATCGTCATTGAAATTATGCACGGACTTGCAGGCAGCATAGGGATTCTCGTTTCGGTTCCGTTTACGGCTGCAATATCGGTTTTTATGACGGTCAAAAAGACCTGATGAAGATATAAGGCTGCTTCAAACTTTTGCGGCAGTTTCCGGTTGCCGTGCGTGTGCGTTCGGCAAAATCACAAGTAAAGACGAAAGTCTGATTTTCAATTTTTATCCTGTTAGGAGGAACTATGAAAAAATGCAGAATGCGGATTTTTGCATTAGCGGCTGCCGTATTATTCGCATCGTGTAATTCGGTAAAATCTGTTGATACGGCAAAATCCGGTGCGAATGGAAGGGAAGCTGTTGCAAAAGGAAAACAGGCGGAAACCGTTTCACTGACCCACTCGGTCATTACAAAAGGTGAAGCCGGAGCCGACGAAGTTACGCTCAATTTTGCAGCGACTTCCGACGTTCACGGTCGTATTTATCCGTATGATTATGCGGTAACGGAAGAAGATCCCGATGCGGGATTTTCAAAGATTTATACGATTATAAAAGAATTAAAAGCCAAAAATCCCAATACGGTTTTAATCGATGTCGGCGATACGGTGCAGGACAACAGTGCGGAGCTTTTTAACGACCTTGAAACTCATCCGATGATTCAAGCAATCAATTACATGAATTACGATATTTGGGTGCTCGGCAACCATGAATTCAACTTTGATATGGGCTTTTTGTGCCGCAACATAAACAATTTTAACGGTGCGGTAACGGTTGCAAATATCAAAAAAACGGCGGATAAATCGCACTTCGTTTTACCGTACCAGCTTCTAAATATTGAAGGCGTCCGCGTTGCCGTAATCGGCATGGTGCCGCCGCATATTCCTGTGTGGGAAGCATCTTCTCCAAGTCATTTTAAGGGACTTGAGTTTGAAGAACCGATTCAGGCGGCAAAAGAAACTGTTGCGTCCCTTAAAGGTCAGTACGACGTTCTGGTCGGTGCATTTCACGTAAGCCGAAACGGCGAGTACGGTTCCAAAGGCGCATTTGACGTTGCAAAAGAGATTCCCGAATTCGATTTGATTTTTGCAGGACACGAACACGCACGCTATGCAACAAAAGTCGAAGGTAAAAACGGAGACGTAACATGGGTGCTTGAGCCGGGTGCATACGGATGGGCGTTGGCATGCGGGGAAATCAAAGTGAAAAAGGAGAACGGAAACTGGAAAGTGCTTTCCGTAAATGCTGAAAATAAAGAGACGATGAAAGTTAAAGCCGATGATGGAGTGTTGAAGGAATTCGACTTTGTTCACAAAAAATCCATTGCCGATGCAAATACTGTTGTCGGCCACGTAACGGAAGACTTTATAAACCGTGTCGACTATATCACCGGCAATGAAAAAGTTACTACAATGCCGACGATTCAAATAGAAGACACTGCAATAATCGATCTTATAAATGATGTTCAGCTTTATTACACAAAAGCCGACGTTGCCGCCGCTGCTGCGTTCCGTTCCGATATGAACTTAAAGAAAGGAGATTTCAAGAAAAAGGACGTAGCGTTTATCTATAAATATTCCAATACGCTGATGGGCGTAAATATGACCGGTGAAAAACTGCTTCAATTTATGGAATGGTCTGCGCAGTATTACAATACGACAAAGCCCGGCGATGTTACGATTTCGTTCAATCCTGATGTGCGTTCTTACAATTACGATATGTTTGACGGTATAACCTACGACATTGACATATCAAAACCCGCAGGTCAGCGGATTGTGAATGCAAAAATTAAGGGAGAAGCTGTTGACCCTGCCAAAGTTTATAAAGTCGCGGTGAATAATTATCGCTTCGGAACACTGCAAAGTTTAAAGCTTGCAACGGAAGCGGACGTTTATTACGATTCCTACAAAGAATTTCAGGATGCCGGGCGTATTCGGGATTTAATCGGCTCATACGTCAAAAAAGTGAATAAAGGCACGATAAAGCCGGCTGTCAATCACAACTGGAAGATTATCGGTTTCGACTTTAATCTGTCCGGACGAGAGGCTGTTCTGGATAAAATTTGCTCCGGCGAAATTACAATTCCGGTATCTTCCGACGGAAGAACGCCGAATGTTAAGTCGATAAACATTAATGATGTTAAGTAACGGCGGCTCGGGATATCTTAAAGGTATTACGAGAAATCATTTAGTGTACGACTGACTGCACTCCGAAGGCGTATAAATTTTATACGACTTTGTTGTGCGGGTATCACTTGGGCGGGTAGAGCCCGTCCGAGTATGTGTACCGGCGGAGCGGACGGAAAAATTCCGTTCAAGTATTTATGCGTTATCCCGTCCGCCTATCGCCTGTCCGATTTTAGTTTTCGCCATTCGTCAAGCTGCTTTTGGATTAAAGTGCGGCTTTCTTCAAGAATAATTACTTGTTCTTCTTTTGTTTTAGGGGCCGGAAAAACTTTTACCACTTTAATGCGGTAAGAGCCGTTTTTAAGGCGGCGCATTATATTGTTCATATCGCGGATTTGCCAGCCGCCGTCAAGCGCACATGCAGCTACAGGAAGATTTACGGTTTCCGCAAGTTTTCTAAATCCCGCCGAATAAAACTTTCCTACATTGCCGTCGCGTGTGCGTGTCCCTTCGGGAAAAAGAACGGGAATCTGCTGCTTTTCGATGACACGTTTCCCGAAATCCTCTACAACTTTCATCGCAATCATAGGACTTCCTTTGCGAGGTATCATACAGTGCTCGTGCGCGCGTAACATTTCCGATACAAGCGGAATGTGTCTTGCAAGATTATCTTTTGCGACGAATCTAAGTTCCTTGTCTCTAAAAAAATTCATATAGGCGGGTATGTCCAAGAGACTTTGATGGTTGGAAATTATAATAAATTGTTCCGGGAGTGCCTTTTTGGATTCGTCATATCCGAAAAACTTAAAATTTCTGTAGCAATTTAAGATTGCAAACAGGCGCGGAGCCAGCTTTTTTACGATGTATTCCGATATGTATCTGCTCAAGCGGATGTTTACGGGATAGGCAAAAATATTGAATATTGCAGGCCACGTTACACAGGTGAAAAGGCAGCACAATGTTATAAAGCTGTACAATTTTAAGTCCTCAAAGATTCTATTTACGCAATTTTATATTAGAAAGAAGACTCATGTCAATTAAACGAATTTCCGCGTTACCGATACGGCGGATACGGCAAAAGAATTAACATTTTTAAGAGGTCGAATGCCGACTTTATCTATTTTTTATAAACATCGCATATAGTTTACCTTAAAAAATTAAATCCGACGTTACGGATTCGAGAGATTCTTTTATTCAATCTGCTTGAAACTTAATAAAAAAGAAATATACTCTACGCAAAAATGACCGGTACACATTTTCGTATTGCATTCAAACTTACAATTCCCGTTCTCTTCGGTTATCTTGCGCTTGGAATGGGATTTGGACTTATGATTTCCGCGCGGCATTATCCGATTTTTCTCACACCGCTTATGAGCATTTTTATGTATGCCGGCGCGGGACAATATGTTGCGGTGGGACTTTTTGCCGCCGGAACTCCGCTTTCAATGATTCTGGTTACGGAAGCACTTGTTAATGTCCGCCACATGATATACGGTCTTTCACTGATTTCCAGACTAAAAGGAACGGGAGCATGGAAACCTTATATAATTTTCGCGCTTACGGATGAAACATATTCAATTCTTACGACTGCAAACCTCCCTGACGGCGCGGATAAAGCATCTTTTTACGGAACGATTGCTCTTTTAGATCATTTATATTGGATTTCCGGAACGGTAATCGGAACTTTGGTCGGTAATATTCTTGAATCAAAAACGAATATTTCACTCAGCGGTGTAGATTTTGCACTCACTGCGCTGTTTGCCGTTCTTTTAATCGACCAAATAAAAAAATCGAAAGATTTTGTACCGCCGCTTATAGGCGTAATATGTACTTTGGGGACGATTGTATTGTGGAGGGCAGGCGTACTTCCCGACAGCAATAACATTCTTTTGGTTGCGCTTGCCGCAGGTGTTGCAGTAATCGCTTTAACGCAAACCTCTCGCTGCGGAAGGCAAAATAAAGGCGGAAAAAATGAACAATGAACAGCTTGGACTTTCAGCGGCTATAATCGCTTCTTTTTTGTCGGGTATTATAATTTATGCGGAGCGGGCATTTCCGTTTTTGCTGTTCTCAAAAAAAGAGCCGCCTGCGTTTATCTGCATAATAGAAAAGTACATTCCGCCTATGGTGATGGCATCTTTGCTTTTTTATTGCCTGAAGGATACCGCCTTTTCTTCCGCGCAAGGTTTTTTGCCCCAGCTTGCAGCATTGACACTCACAACCGTTTTGCATCTTTGGAAAGATAACGCATTGATAAGCATTTTTTCGGGAACGGCATTGTATATGCTTTTGACCGATATACTTTCTTGATTTTTGCTTGAATCTTGTAAACTGAGCCGGGTTTACTTGATTTCGTGCAGATGTTTACAAAGTCTTACGCTATGAACGGCATTTTCCGGATAAATATTTTATACAAATTTATAAAATTTCTATTGACAATTGCGTCTATTAACATCAATCTAAGCGAAATTGCAGACTGTTAACTGTCTGCTTTTTTGTTTTGAAAAACCGCTGTGCTGCGGTCTCTATCATATACGTACAGAGGTTGCTTGAATTGAATGGAAGTCAGGTTACCATCGACCATGTGTCGAAACGTTTCGGAGATTTTGTTGCGCTTGACGACATCAATTTTACAATCAAGCAAGGCGAATTTTTTTCGCTGTTAGGACCGTCCGGATGCGGCAAAACGACTTTGCTGCGCATAATTGCGGGATTCGAATATCCCGATGAAGGTGCGGTTCTTTTTGATGATAAAAATGTCGTGCCGCTGCCGCCTAATAAACGGCATTCCAATACGGTTTTTCAGACTTACGCTCTTTTTCCACATATGAGCGTATACGAAAATATCGCTTTTCCGCTTAGGCTTAAAAAGTTGTCCAAAGATAAAATAGACGAAAAGGTGCGTTATTACGTTCACCTTGTGCAGCTCGATCAGCATATTTTTAAAAAGCCGTCGCAGCTTTCGGGCGGACAAAAGCAGCGGGTAGCCATCGCGCGCGCACTTATCAACGAGCCGAAAGTCCTTTTGCTTGACGAGCCGCTTTCCGCACTTGACGCAAAACTCCGCGCAAGTCTTTTAATCGACCTTGACACGCTGCACGACAAAATCGGCATTACGTTCATTTACGTTACGCATGACCAAAGCGAGGCTCTTTCCGTTTCCGACCGAATCGCCGTTATGAATGCGGGACACGTATTGCAAATCGGAACGCCTTTTGAGATTTACGAAAGCCCTGCAACGCAGTTTGTCGCAAAGTTCATCGGCGAGACGAATATTTTTGAAGCGACCGTAGTAGATTGCGTGGAGCATAAGGCGAACGGTAAGGAACCTGATTTTATGCACACTCTTTCGATTCCGGAATTGGGAAAACAGGCCCCGCTTGCTTCCGATACGGAAGCGACTGCGAGCCTTGACCGCTATATGCAGGTTACGGACTACGAAAAAGCCGAAAAAGGTCAAAAGGTCGCCTTTTCGATTCGTCCGGAAAAAATCCGCATAACGCAAACTCCGCCGGAAACGGGCGGACGCACGGACATCAACGTGTTTAAGGGCATTGTCGAAGAACCCATATATTCGGGATTCCAGTCGAAATTCTATGTAAAGCTTGAAACGGGGACGATTATCAAAGTCTTTAAACAACACACGGACTACATGGATCAGGGACCCGTCATTCAATGGAAAGACGAAGTTTATGTTTCGTGGGCTGCGGACGACGGCTATGTCGTTGAGGATATCGACAAATGAATGAAAAAAAATCCGTTTCCGAAAAACCCAAACCTGCCGGCGCGTGGAAAAAAAACTTTAATCAAGGGACTCTGTACGGTTGGCCGATGGGACTGTGGTTTGCAGTATTTTTTATTGCACCGTTGGCGATTATTTTCGTCTACAGCTTTATGAAAAAAGGACTGTACGGCGGAGTCGTCGCGGAGTTTTCGCTGAAGGCGTATTTGCAGATGTTTCAGCCCCGGTATGCGCTTTTGGTTTTGCGGACTCTTAAAATCTCAAGCATTGCGACGGCTATTACGATTGCGCTTGCCATGCCGTGCGGTTATGCAATGGCACGGAGCAAACATCAAACCTTGCTCTTGTTTCTTGTGATAATTCCTTTTTGGACGAATTCTCTTATCAGAATCTTTGCGTGGATGTCGATTATGAACAATAACGGCATTATCAACCGTGTGCTTGTCGCCCTGCACATAACGAAAGACTATGTTCAGCTGCTCTACAATCAGGGAGCCGTTATTCTCGTAAGCGTGTATATGTATTTGCCGTACGCCATTTTGCCGATTTTTACGGCGATTGACCGGTTTGATTTTTCGCTTTTGGAAGCTGCTCGCGATTTAGGCGCGGGTAAAACTCAGTCCATGTATCTTGTGCTTATTCCCGGAATAAAAAGCGGTATCATTTCCGCGCTTATCTTTACGTTTATTCCGATTTTCGGGGCGTATACGGTGCCGCTTTTAGTCGGCGGCAAAGATTCTTATATGCTGGGAAACGTGATTGTCGATCAAGTGCAAAAGACCCGGAACTGGCCGCTCGCTGCCGCGTTTAGTATGGTGATAACATTACTGTCAATAGCGGGAATTTTGTGGGTGAGTTTTGCAAATATGCGCGAGGCACGGCTTAAAAAGACCGTCTCCGCCGCAAAAGACGAAAATTACACCGGAACTTCCGTGCTTACCATGAGAAGCGGAGGCGCAAAATGAAAAACGGATTTTTTGCACTGCAGACTTTTCTTGCAAAGTCCAAACGCCCTGCGGAATCTTCGCGGCATGCTAAAAAACGTTGGAAAAACCGCGAAGCGAAAATCTCTTTTTCAAAAACGGTAATGTTTTTTACGCTCCTGTTTTTGTTTATTCCGTTGATTTTTATCATCGCCTACTCGTTCAATGAAAGCAAAGAAGCGGTTTTTACGCGTCCGTCGCTTATTTGGTATAAAAAATTGATTTTCGACTCGGATGCGCTATGGCATGCGCTTTTAAACAGCGTTATTGTGGCTCTTACTTCCGCGGCGGTTGCGACGGTGCTCGGAACTCTAGCGTCTATCGGAATAAACTGGTACAAGTTTGCAGGAAGAAAATTTATCCAAATGCTTACTTTTCTTCCGATGGTGCTGCCGGAAGTAATTGTCGGTATATCGATGCTGATATTTTTCAGCGGAATAAAAGTCCCGCTCGGACTGTTTACGATTTTTGCCGCACATACGACGTTTTGTTTACCGTTTGTTTTTTTGATGGTTAACGCGCGCCTCGACGAATTCGATTATTCGATTGTGGAGGCGGCGCACGATCTCGGTGCTTCCGAGTTTGAAACGATGATTAAAGTAGTTATTCCGGCGATCATGCCCGGTATTTTATCGGGCTTTATGATGGCTGTTACGATGTCTCTGGAAGATTTTGTGATAACGTTTTTCGTTGCGGGTCCGGGGTCTACGACGCTTCCGCTTTACGTTTATTCGATGATACGCTTTGGAGTGTTGCCTGTTATCAATTCTCTTTCTTTCGTGATGATTGTGTTTACGTGTTTGTTTGCGTTTACGCTGCGGAAAGCTCTTAAAGGTATTGCCGCCTCTCATTAAATTAAGCGGCGGGCGGTGGAAATGCGATAAGTCCGGACGGAGGAGCGGCGGGCGTGAATAAAGCCTGCGCCGGACTAACAGCGCGCTGTAGCGCGCAAGTATAAGCATACCATGCTCCGCCGGCGGAAAATCCGTTTATTGCGAGTTTGCTAATGGCAAACTCGTGAGGGCGAAAAAAGATTGACGGTTACAATACCTTAATAAACGCCCGACGTGGAATGCGAAGAAAAAAGTTATGTGTCGGAGAAAAAACGACAGGCGTAAGAAGGGTTTGCGCCGGATTGTAGCGGCGGCGCAGCCGTTCGCGGTTTACCGCGAATGAAACCGCGAAAAGCCGGTTACGAAATCCGTTTGCGCCCTAAAATTTGTTCTCAATTAAAGTCATTGTGTACTTTATTTCATATTAAAAAAGAAGGTGTTGAAATGAAAAAAATCGGTATTGTTGCGGTTTTTGTGTTGTGCGGATTGGCGGGGCTTGTGTCGTGTTCCAAAAAAGATGCGGGAACGGACGCGAATACGCTGTATTTGTTTAACTGGACGTATTATACGCCGGACTCGGTTATTGCGAAGTTTGAAGCCGAATACGGTTGCAGCGTCAAAGTTGACAGTTTTGACTCGAACGAAGTGATGTACGCTAAGCTTAAAGCGGGTGCGAGCGGCTATGATATTACTTTTCCGTCGCAGGATTATACGTCGATTATGATAAATCAGGGTATGTTGCGGGAGATTGACGTTTCCAAGCTGGAAAATGTGAAGTATATCAACCCTTCCGTGCTTGAAAAGGCGACGTACGACCCCGAGATGCGCTTTAGTGTTCCGTATTATATGGGGGCTGCGGGAATTGCGGTCAATAAAAAGAAAGTTTCCGGATACGAAAAGAGCTGGAGCATTTTTGCGCGCAAGGATTTGTCGGGATACATGACGATGATGGACGATATGCGCGAAGTTTTCGGAGATGCTCTGCGTTTTCAGGGGCATTCGGTGAATACGCTTGACGACGGAGAATTGAATTCCGCCGCCGATTTGATTGCAAAAGATTGGAAGCCGAATCTTGTGAAGTTTGATGCGGAAGGTTTCGGTAAATCGTTTGCGGCGGGGGACTTTTGGGTTTGTCAGGGATATGCGGAAGTTGTTTTCGGCGAAGTGCCGGAAGAAAAGCAGGACGACATGATAGACTTTTTTATTCCGGCGGAAGGCGGTCCGATGTATATCGATTCGATGGTCATCTTAAAGAATGCAAAACATTATGAGCTTGCGCTTAAATTTATAGATTTTATTCATCGCCCTGAAATATACGCGGAATTTTTAGATGCTTTCCGCTTTCCGTCTTTTGTGAATACGGCTGCGGCTCAGTACATGACGAAAAAACCGATGTATCGCGCCGAAGAAATGGAAAACTGCGAGCTCAAATTAGACCTCGGCGAAGGATTGGAAAAATACAACGAGCTTTGGCAGGATATACGCTTTTCGGCGGATTGATTTCGTACGGGGGGAGGCGGTGGAGGTATCTTTTTCCGCCTGCGGATTTTTCTTGTGACGCGCTGAAGATTTTACTGTGGGGCAGGGGATGCCGCATAGTAAATACCGCCGCATTGCCGGGATTTCCAATCATTTTTTCCTACTCGAAAAAACATATACTCTGTAAACTACACTCAACTAAAGGAGATTTTATGGAAAAGCTCGGTGAAAAGGCGTTTAAAAAAGTAACGGTGGGCAGAAAACTTGTCGACAAGCGGCTTTGCTGCTCTCGTATTTCCGAATACGACCTCAACGGAAATATCGTACACGCTAAATCAAGTGACGGCTATGAAGAATAGTTTGAATGCGATTCAAACGGCAATGAGATTCATTGGAAAACCGCCGATGGTATGGAAACGCACTATGAATATGACGCTTCCGGGAATCTGATTCACTGGAAAAGTGCGACCGGCAGGGAAAGTTGGTATGAATATGACGAAAAGGGTAATGAAATCCGCTGGAAATGCGGAAACGGAGACGAGACTTTCTATGAGTACGACGCAAACGGGAACAAGATTTACTCTAAGCGTAATGATGGAAATGAGTCGTGGTATGAATACGATTGCAACGGGAAGCAAATTCATGCAAAAGGTGGAAGCGGCTCTGAGATATGGCATGAGTATGACGATAGAGTAAATCTGATTTACGAAAAAATGAGTAACGGATATGAAGATCGGCATGCCTATGACGACGCCGGAAACGAAATCTACCGTAAATCTCCTACGACGGAACCGAAACTTCTTATGAGTACGATGCCGATGGGCGCATTCGGTATGAAAAAACGTTGACGAGGACGGCACTGTCATGGAAAAGTTTCACGAGTACCGCTATCACGAAAACGGTGCCGTAAAAGAGCAAATCGAATGGGAGACTTGCTAGCCGTCCGCAATTTTGGCATGGTAAGGGAGTTGCGGTTCCAGTGCCGAGGAAAATTAATGTGCTAGTGGAAACGGGTGTTTTAAGGCGGTAAAAACGTGCGCTTGAATGACGCAAGGATTCTACCGCCTTAAATCCTGTTTACTGCATAAGGGATTGATAAAATCGTCTTGCGGGCATTTTGTTTAAGTCCGCCGTATGCAGAAGTTTACGGAGACGGCGGCAAACCGATAAAACTGCAAGGTTTGTTGCCCGCCTCCGAGAGGTAGCAAAAGTTAGTCCGGCGGAATTTTACGTAAGGTGTCAGTTCTCTTCCGTCTTTGGGATTATAAGGTTGAGTGCGATTCCTACCACTGTAGCAAGCGCGACACCGCCCAGCTGGAACGTAAAGTCTTGCCCGATGCTGAATTTAAATATACCGCCTCCGATTCCTATGACCATAATAACCGACGATATTGTAAGATTGCGCTTGTGCTTGTAATCTACGCCGCTTTCGACGATTGTTCGCAGTCCGCTTGAAGCAATCAAACCGTAGAGAAGCGTACAAATTCCTCCGAGTACCGGAGTCGGGATAGTTTGAATAAGCGCGCCGAACTTAGGGCAAAACGACAGAATAACGGCGATAACCGCAGCTCCGCCGATGACCCACACGGAATACACTTTTGTAATTGCCATAACGCCGATGTTCTCGCCGTATGTCGTATTCGGAGGTCCTCCCCACAAAGCAGCCCAAGCCGTTGCAAGTCCGTCTCCGGCAAGCGTTCTGTGCAGTCCCGGATCTTTTGTAAAATCTTTCCCCACAACTGTGGAAGAGGTCAGCGTGTCGCCTAAATGCTCGCAGATAGTCGAAATGGAAACGATTACGAATGTAAGGATTGCTACAAGGTTGAATTTAGGTGCGAGCCACGAATATCCGCCCATCGAATCCCAATGCAGAAAGGGCAGACCGACTATAGGCGCGTTTCTAACTATATCAAAATTGATGATTTTATATGCCGGAAAGAAAAATCCCATTATGAGTGTAAAAAGATAACCGCCTATGAGACCTATTAAAATCGAAATCGTGTTGAAAAAACCTTTGAGAAATATTGTCGCAATGACTGCAATGCAGAGCGTTACCGCTGCAATGCTGATGAATACCAAAGAATATTCTCCGTTTCTGTACATTGCTTCGCTTATTGCCGTCGGTGCGAGCGACATTCCTATGACGATAATAACCGAGCCTATTACAACCGGCGGCAGAGCTTTATCAATCCATTCTTTGCCGGAAAATTTTACGATTGACGCGATAACGCAGTAAAAAAGACCTGCAAAGATTGCTCCGCCCATTGCGTATTGCATACCGTAGGCTTGCGATATTGCATTGAGCGCGGGTATGAATGCAAATGACGACCCTAAAAAAGCGGGAACTTTGGCTCCCGTTACTGCAATGTAAAGTAAAGTTCCCGTTCCTGCCGTAAAGAGTGCGGTGGAAGTACTTAGTCCCGTGAGCAGCGGTACGAGAATCGTTGCGCCGAACATGGCGAATACGTGCTGAAAGCTCAGCGGAATCCATTTTGCAAGCGGAGGCTTATCATGCGGTCCGTAAATTTTGGATGAATCCATAAAAACTCCTGTAGGTTTTTACGCCGCAATACGGTGCCGTAGCAGAGTCGATTACGGCTGTAAATAAATTGACGAAGTATACGGATTTTCATTCGCTTTGAAAACGGGTTTTAAGAAAAAAAATTCTTTTGCCGTTAATTTATTTTATTCACACCGAATTCTTTATGGCAACAGCTGAAACTTAAAGTTTTGAAATAAACACCATTGTGCGTAGGCGAGGTTCCGGTAGGGTGCCGTTTCGGGCATTTATGCCATATAAAAGCTCGACTGCGGCATATAGTGCGAGTTTGCGGTGCAAATTCGGTAGTGAGCGCAGCGAACGATGTCCTTGCTGAAAGCACAACTTGTTTTACCGCTATTGTCAAAACTCGACATTCGACCTATAAGAAAGTTGTATTTTTGCGGCTTGTATGATAAAAATTACGGAAACCTATGTTATTTTTATTTTACGGGAGATTATATGAAAAAAGCTATTGTTTTTTTGTCCGACGGTTTTGAAGAAATTGAGGCGTTTACCGTAGTCGACTATCTTAGGCGTGCTCAAATTGAAGTTGTTACGGTCTCCGTGCCGCCTGCAGGTAAGTCCTCCATAGATATGCCGGTCGGCTCTCACAATATATGCGTAAAAACGGATTGTGCTTTTGAAGATTTTTTTAAGAATCAAAAAGAGCTTCCCGACCTTGTGTATACTCCCGGAGGAATGCCCGGAGCGGTAAATCTTGCTTCATGCAAAGAAGTTGTAGATTTTATTAAGGCTTGTTTTGAAAACGGCAAATATATCGCAGCAATTTGTGCGGCGCCTGCTGTAGTCCTTGCAAAAACAGGTGTTCTGCGCAGTAAAAAATGGACTTGCTATCCGGGCATGGAAGCAAATCTTTTAGAATACTGCGGCGGACAGGAAAAAGCTCTTTCCTGTATGAATGATTCCGTATTCATACGAGACAAACCTTTTGTTACGGACGAAACAGTAATTACAGGACGCGGTCCGGGTGCCGCCGAAGAATTTGCGATGGAGCTTGTAAGGCTGCTTGCAGGAAACGAAACCGCAGACAAAATAAAAAAAGCTAGTATGCAACGGTAAATGATGAGTGCGTTTCCGGCGGAAATAAGCGATTAGATAAAAAATCGGGCTGTTCAAAATTTATACATCTTGAACAGCCCTAATATTCAACGGAAGTTTACGGATACATTAAAGTATCTATCTTTTCCATATTTTCAGATTGTCTTTTCTGATTTTGACCTGTTCTTCAGGAGTCTTTTTGAAGTAATCTTGACCAAGACCGCCTTCAAATCCGCCGTAAATGGGGTTAGGAAGAACGATATACTTTACACCGAAGTCATTCTTATTTGAATCGGCAAATGCGCGGCGGTCTGCATTCTGCTTTCCGTATACATCGCCGGTAAAATCATCCATGTTGTCGCCAAGATACATAACGATTTCATATCCCATGTCCCGAATTTTCTGAAAGCGTTCCGTCTTGTTGGAGCCTTTGTCTTTCAAAAGCATTGTTTCGTCCGTTACATTTTTGAATCCGAGAGCTTTCAAATTATCTACAGTCGGTTGATATTCCGCACCGGTTTTTCTGTTGGATACAAAGAACATTGTTCCGTTGTGGGAATTGACATAGTTGGCAAAATCAACTGCGCCGGGAATGGCATCTGTTTGTTTTGCTTCACACCATTCCGTCCATACCTTTGAGTCAAACATCATGTGCTTGACTGCACGGTATGCGCCTTCCTTGCTGTTATCTATCAACGTTTCGTCAAGATCCGCAACAACTGCGCGTTTTTTGCCTGCAGGAACTGTTGTTTGGTCGTAAATCATTTTTGCAGTATTGAAAGCTTGATAAGCCAATGCACGGTATTCACCCGACTGCTGCATCCAGTTCATTGCCAGCACCGTCTGCTCAAGCAAAAGAGCTCTAGCCTCTGCATCGCTGTCTTGCGTTTTCGGAGTTGAAGCGCATCCCGTCGTTACAGCAACAAAGAAAGAAATAAGTAATAGTTTTTGTATTATGCTTTTCATTAAAGCACCTCCTGTAAAACTTTCAAAAAACTTAAGTTTCCAAAAAGTTTTTAACTGTGCACACGCACACAAATATATTTGAGAGTTTGCAACGCAAACTTGAATAAAAAAAACGGCTCAAAGCACCGCGTTTGTTTACCCAGCCTCATATTACAATGTTATGCGGAATCTATTGATTTGTCAAAAATAATTATTTCCAAAATATCTTAAAGCCGGTATGCATGCAGTAGAATTTTTCGTTTTCCTTGCAGTCCGAAAAAGCGCAGTATATAATGACAAAACCGTTTTCAATGATTTATGCGCCTTATCCGCATCCGGCAGCGAAACGGGCAATACTATGTATTATGGAATTTGGAGGTTATATGACAATCGTATTTGAAGAAAAGCGAAAACGCAGTGCAGCTTACGACGGAATTCAGCCGATAGGAGAATGTTCTTACAAAGAAGATGACGGCACTTGGACTGTTGAACATACATATGTTGATGAAGCATACGGCGGAAGGGGGATTGCACGACAGCTGCTTAACTGTGTGGTAGATGAAGCCCGCAAAAGAGCTGTTAAAATCGTCCCTGTATGTTCGTATGTGGTAAGAGAATTTGAAAAGCACCCGGAAAATTATGCGGATGTCGTAAAATAATTAAGCCTGTTCTGAAACTGAACTTTCCGGACAGGTTTATTGTACATCTGCGGAATAGGATATAAAAAAATGCGCCGCTTAATCCGTATTTCAATAAAAACGACAGATTCAAAGCGGCGCATTTTCGTCAATATTTTAGTTTACGCGCTCTGTTCGATTTTCAGCATATCGTTGAGTTCGATTTTACCTGCTGCGTTTACAACATCTTTCGTTATCTGCAAGGTTTTTCTGCCTTTTATGCTCGGAACTTCATACATTATATCTGTTAATAATTTTTCCACGATGGAACGAAGTCCACGCGCTCCGGTTTTTTGCCTGATAGCTTCGTCTGCAATCGCTTCAATCGCTTCATCGGTGAACGAAAGTTCAACATCGTCGAGTTTAAACGAAGTTTGAAATTGTTTGACGATTGCATTTTTCGGCACAGTCAAAATCGAAACCAAATCTTCTTTTGTAAGCTCTTTAAGCGCGACTGTAACCGGCATACGACCGATAAGCTCCGGTATTATTCCGAATTTTACCAAATCGTCCGGCGTGCAAAGATTCAAAAGATTCATGCGCTCTTCTTCCGTAACTTGTCCAACTTTTGAGCCGAATCCCATCGCGCGCTCGGAAGTGCGCTGTTCGATAATTTTCTCCAGTCCGACAAATGCTCCGCCTAATATAAATAAAATATTTGTCGTGTCGATGCTCAGCATTTCCTGATTCGGATGCTTTCTTCCGCCCTGCGGAGGAACATTTGCAGTCGTTCCTTCGATTATTTTAAGGAGTGCCTGTTGCACGCCCTCACCGGAAACATCCCGTGTAATCGATGTATTTTCGCTTTTGCGCGAGATTTTATCTATTTCATCGATAAAGATAATTCCGCGCTCGGCAGCCGCAATATTGCCGTCGGCAGCGTTAATAAGTTTCAAAAGAACGTTTTCAACATCTTCACCTACATATCCCGCTTCTGTGAGTGTCGTCGCGTCGGCAATCGCAAACGGAACCTTGAGCTTTTGCGCAAGCGTTTTTGCAAGAAGCGTCTTTCCTGAGCCTGTAGGACCTATCAAAAGCACATTCGATTTTTCAATTTGAATATCATCGTCACCCTTTATCGTTTTTTTCATCGACATACGTTTGTAATGATTGTAAACGGCGACGGACAAGACTTTTTTTGCCCTGTCCTGCCCGATTATGTATTCATCGAGATATTCTTTAAATTCTTTCGGAGTGGGAACATTATTCAATTCTATCGGAGAAAGCTCGTCATCTTCCTGCTCTAAAATGCTTTTGCATATATTAAGGCAATTTGCGCAGATGTGAACATTACCGGCAGAATTTGAAACAAGCTTTCTGGTCGAATCAGCAGGTTTGCCGCAAAAAGAGCAAAACCTTGGTGATTTGTTGAACGGTTTCATTATTTTTTCCCCTCACGTCTGTAGACGTTATCAATAATTCCATAGGAAAGGGCATCATCTGCGGACATATAAAAGTCCCGCTCCATGTCTTTCGCTACAGCTTCTTCGGTTTTGCCGGTATTTACGGCAAAATATTCTGTCATAAGCTTTTTAAGGCGCAGTATTTCTTTTGCCTGAATGGAAATATCGCTTTCTTGACCTTCAACGCCTCCCCAAGGCTGGTGAATCATAACGCGGGACGACGGCAGTGCGTATCTTTTTCCTTTTGAACCGCCGGCAAGCAAAAATGCTCCCATACTTGCAGCCTGTCCAAGACAGATAGTCTGCACCGGGCATTTTACGTACTGCATGGTGTCATAAATCGCAAGACCGGCAGTAACGGAGCCGCCCGGAGAATTTATGTATATGCTTATATCCTTGTCGGGATTTTCCGATTCAAGGAAAAGAATCTGTGCCACGACCAAATCCGCAGTTTCGTCGCGTATTTCTCCGTCCACGAAAACGATTCTGTCTTTTAAAAGACGCGAATAAATATCGTAGGAACGTTCTCCGCTTCCGCTTTTTTCTATAACGTATGGAACCAAAGAGTGCATTTTTTCATTCATCACTATAAAATCCTTTTGCCGGTTTTATGGAATATAATAATAATTGCCGTTCGAGTCAAAAAAAGGAAAGGTGCTGCCTAAAAACTAACCGGCTTTTTAGACAACCTCATTCCTTTGCAATCTTGAATAAAGTCTATTTTAGAGAAAAAAGCTGCTCAAAAGTCATTTTATCGCCTTTTTCAACTTTGACTTCTTTATACAGCATCTCATACAGCTTACGTTCTTTTGTGTCGTCAATTAAGTATTCTTTTGAACGCGGGTCCGCATAGTGCTTTTTGACTTCATCGACTGTAATTCCGCCTTCATCGGCAATTTCCTTATATCTCTCTTCGATTTCTTCCGGCGTTACAGATACATTGCGCTCTTTTAAAAGAGTATCAACGATGATTCGGGTTTTCAACATTTTTTCGCTGTCCCCGGTCCAATCTCTGAGCATTGTTTCTTTTGTCTGACCTGATGCCGCTACCATCCGCTCAAGCTGTTCCGGCGTCGTCTGAAACTGCTGCGCCATCATGCGCCAACGTCCGTCGAGTTCCGCCGCAAGCATAGAAGCAGGAATTTCAAAATTATTTTTTTCAACAAGCTGTTCAAGCAAAGAATTGCTCTTTAATTCTGCAATTTTACGGTTTTTAGCATTTTCCATGTTGCGCGCAATATCTTTTTTCATGTCGTCAAGCGTTTTGTATTTTTCGCTTACGTCCTGCGCAAGTTCATCGTCGATTTCAGGAAGATTGCGAATCTTTATAGCTGTAACCGTTACGCTGATTTTTTTTGTCTTTCCGGCAAGCTCAGTATCTTCTTCATCTTTGGAATAAGTTTTTGTGATTTGTTTTGTATCTCCTTTTTTCATTCCTATGATTTCATCGTCGATTTTATAAATATTTTCGCCGCTTCCTACTGTAAATACAAAATCCTGCCGCTTTGAACCTTCTATTTCTTTGCCGTCATCGTCAAGTTCGCTGTAATTGATTGTTACGATATTGTCCTTTTCTACAACTTCGCCGTCTTTTTTATCCATTACGACAGCATTGCGCTCCTGAACAGCTTTTAATTCATCCTTAATCTCTTTATCGCCTACTGTAACCTGCGGCTCTTTAATCGTGATACCGGAAAAATCTTTTACGGAAACTTTTGGAAATACATCGTATGTAACTTCGTATGAAAAGTCCTTGTTCAAGTCGAATTCCGGAACTTTTTCCATAACCGGGGAAGCGTACGGCAGCGGACGATTTTCCGTTTCCTTTTCAAATA
The DNA here is from genome assembly GCA_963548875.1 of uncultured Treponema sp. Taxonomy (GTDB): domain Bacteria; phylum Spirochaetota; class Spirochaetia; order Treponematales; family Treponemataceae; genus Treponema_D. The sequence continues at coordinate 20,662 of CAUUVZ010000042.1, forward strand.
TTTCATTGAGCGACTTATCGATAATTTCATTCATTGCATCCGCTTTAAGTGCGTCTCCGAATTTGCGCTCAAGTACGTTGACCGGAACGTGCCCTTTTCTGAATCCGGGAATCTGTGCGGTTTTGACATACTTTGCCGTTATTGCGCCGTATACGTCCTGTACATCTTTTTTTGCGATTGTTACCGATAATTTTACGGATGATTTTTCAAGACCGGTGAATTCTTTTGTGAGTTTCAAGCTAAAGCTCCTAATAAAAGTATTGCGTTTTGTTTTGAGTAAAAAAAAGCGATTCAGATTGCCCTGAATCGCTTCTTGTTATAGCGGAAAACGGGAGTCGGACCCGCGACATCCACCTTGGCAAGGTGGCGCTCTACCACTGAGCTATTTCCGCAGAAAATTCCAGCGTTTATCGGCCGCTATGAAAAGCGGAAAACGGGAGTCGGACCCGCGACATCCACCTTGGCAAGGTGGCGCTCTAC
>CAUUVZ010000043.1:0-21132 GCA_963548875.1 uncultured Treponema sp.
ATTTTTATATAACAGAAAAAGACCGTCGTGTCCTGACCGTGTGAAAAATGCGTTAGTGATGCGGCGGTTTTTTGTTTTTAAATGTTTTTGCTGAAAGCCCGCATTTTCCCACATACAAAAATGCGGCTTAAAATAATATTAACTTACGCAGGAGGAAACATGAAAGCGTTAAGAAAAATTGGAATACTTGCGGCGGCTGTCGCGGTAATTGGGATTGCAGGATGTCAGAACAACGCCGGCACAGGCGGGACACCTGATTCAACTGTTCCGGAAGGCTTTGTAAAAGTGCCCGGCAAATCAATCGCCGGAACGGAAAGCTGGACGCCGAGTTCTGAGGTATTTGTGAGCGGACGTGCGCTTGAGATAAAAGCCTTTTACATGAGCGACCACGAAGTAACAAGGGCTGAGTACAAGGAAGTCATGGGAAGCCTACCGGACAATATGGCAAAGGCTCACGATAAGGACGGACATGAACTTACAGGAGACGCCGCAGGCAAGAATCCTGTAAACAAAGTCAGCTGGTATGATGCACTTGTATACTGCAACAAGCGTTCGATAAAAGAAAGTCTTACCCCATGCTATAAAATAAGCGGCAAGACGAATCCTGACGACTGGGGAGCTGTTCCAACATCGAGCAACTCTACATGGAATGCCGCTACATGCGACTTTGAGGCAAACGGCTACCGATTGCCGACAGAGGCTGAATGGGAATGGGCTGCCCGCGGCGGAGAGAACTACACCTATGCCGGAAGCGACAACATCGATGAAGTTGCGTGGTATACATCAAACACAAGCGGTACAGGAACGAGAGACGTGAAGACAAAGAAAGCCAACGGTTCCGGACTATACGACATGAGCGGAAACGTATGGGAATGGTGCTGGGATTGGTATGAAAACATATCGAACGCCACACCAAACACAGGCGCGTCGTCGGGTTCCGGCCGGTGTGATCGTGGCGGTTCGTGGGACGACATCGCCCACTTCGCTGGGGTTGCTAATCGGGGCAGCCCCTACCCTTACAACCGCTACAACTACCTTGGCTTCCGCCTTGTTCGCAACGCCAACTAGCGTTGGCTAGTTCTGCAAGGAAATTATTAAAACCTTCCGCATTCTGCGGAAGGGCGAAGCCGCGCACTAACCGGCGAGCAGTGAGAATTGGTCTTACAGATACAATTTGGTCTACTGCTCGCTTGCAGTTTTGCCAAAGGCAAAACTGCATAAAAAATCTGTATACAGAAGGTGCTGTGCGACACATTTACGCTTCCATAATCGTATTATGAGTTCTGTGTCGCACTCGAGTTTTACAAAGTAAAACTCGCCGCTGGATTCGTGAGCGAGTGCGGCAGCACGCAGCGGCTAGGCCGGCTCCTTCTTTCTGCAAAAAATCGGTTTTAAATTGACGGCATTTTTCAGCAAAAAGGGAACAGGCTCGGCATCGGGTTCCAACCGTTGTAATCGTAGCGGTTCTTGGAACAACAACGCCAACAACGCTGGGGTTGCTAATCGGGACAACAACAACCCGAACAACGGCGAAAATATCACATTCCGTCCGGCAAGTATTTCTTTCCGGCGGAAGCTGCCGTTCCTATTCTCGGAAGAACTCGATTTCTCAGGGCGAGGGAGTATATTCATTCGGGCATATAAGTAAGTCTCATTTGTGCGGATTTTTATGGCAAACCTGTATGCGGGAATGATGAAGTTCTTTCTTTTTACACTGTTCCGTTATAAAGAGCGACGGACTAAAGAGCCGGTCTTGAAAGCCGTAACAAGTTTACCGTCCGCTTCAAGTTTCAAAAATTCGAAACTTGCATAAAAAAATAGAAAAAGCCGACATTCCGGCTATCAGCGTTTCTGATAAAAAATTGATTTTCATGCTTTGCGAGGACTTTTACGGTAAGAACATATCTTGATATTCCGGGTACGGCTTACGGATTCTTCTATATGTAATGTGCGTAAACTCTTTATTTACTTCTTCAATATCCGCACTGAATTCGCTTTTATCGAATGAGGGAAAAAATACGTCGCCTTCATATTCGGTGTTAATTTCCGTCAGATAAAGAATATCCGCAAGCGGCAGCGATTCTTTGTAAAGATTGCTTCCTCCTGCGATAAATATTTTTTCAAAGTTTTTGTTTTCCGCTGCTTTTAATGCTTCTTTAAGAGAGCGGACGCTAATGCAGTTTTCCGCGTAAAATCTTTTTGTTGAACTGACGACAACATTAAACCGGTTTACGAGCGGATGACCTATTTCTTCAAAAGTCTTTCTTCCCATTACGACTGCATTGCCGGAAGTTAAAAATTTAAAGCGGGCACGGTCTTCCGGTATATTCCACGGAATTTTTCCGTCTTTTCCCAGAACCCGCCCGCTTTTAGTAAAGGCTGCAATCAGCGCAATCTGCATTATGCTTCCACTGCAATCAGATTTCCGGATGCTCCTTGTCCTGCATAAACGCTCTGTCTTCCCGCATAAGGATTGGTGAAAGTTTCTATTTGTTCGCGGAGCTGTACGAGATATGTTCTTAGCAGTTCACGATTTTTTTCGTTTTGCGCAAGGACTTTTTCCTGCAGCCTGTTCAATTCATTTTGAATCTCCTTGACGTGCTTATCTTCTTCAGGATCCGTTCCTTTTGCGCTGTTATTGTACATTTGCGACATGGGAATTATGACCTTTTGGAGATTTGTAATTCCTTGCACGACCTGCTGTTCAAGTTCCGCATGAGATGCAATGATTTCCGCATTCTCCGCATTTATCGAGTCCTGCTGTTTTTCGAGGACTTCAAGATAGTCCCGGAACTTTTTGCGCTGCATTTCAAGCAGTGCGCGGAATTTGCGCAAAATCGATATGCGTTCATTCAGCTCGTTTTCGGAGATTTCTGCCATATTACCCCTCTATATTTAATGCCGGCTGCTGCATGGATGCAGATGTATTTGTATTTGCCGTGCTGTTCGATGCGGTTTTCCATGAATCCAAAAGCTGTTCCATCATTCCGCGCACTGAATCAATCTTTTTCTTATTGTGATTTATGTTTGCGTCCATAAGTTCGCTGTTGAAGTACACGTAAAGAGACATAAGATTTTTGGAAATATCTCCGCCTTTATCCATATCCAACGAAACTTGAAGTTCCGTTATTATCGATTGCGTTTTTTGAATGAAATTGCCGAATTTTTCAATTTCATTCGCTTTTATTTTTCCGTTGGCATCTATGAGTGCGGCGGCTCCGTTTAAATTTCTGACGGCAGCTTCATAAAGCAGTACGATTAGATGCCCTTGACTTGCAGTTGTTATGTTCGCTTTTTGGTAGGCATTGTATGCCTGAGTGTAGCTCATGAAATTCCTCCCGTTATTTAGAGCATAATTATACGCTTTGATTATCGGGGAAGGGGCAAAAAACTTAAGTAAAAAAAGCTATTGTTATCGACAAAATTTTGAATAATTCGTATATTTGAAAACGAGGTTCAGATGAGCGAAAACGACAACAATAAACCTGAAAATGAAGACAAAAATCAAGATCCGTTTAATTTTTTCAAATTGGCGGGAAGCGATAATGAAGGTAAAAACGACGACGACAAAAAAGATGACAAAGATAAAAAAAGATTCCCGTTTTGGGGACTTATGCTCATCGTTTTGGCTGTAGTTGTCATTGCGGATGCTTTATTTATATGGGGAAAAAGCGATTCCAGTACGGATTTTTCCGATTTTAAGTCGAAAATTGCGTCCGGCGAAATCGTATATGTGGAAATCGGCGATTCCGTGATGGTCGGATACGGCAGCGTCCCGGAAACTTCTTCTCAATCCGCGCTCGGAAAGGGACTGACTCTTTTTACGGTTGCGGCGCAGAAAGACAGAAAGGTTTACAGAACGGTTGCCCCTATAATGACCGATTTTATAAAGATGCTTGACGAAAAAGGCGTATCTTACAAATTTGTAGAAAAATCCAACAATTATTTGATTCAGCTTTTACTTAATCTGATAATTCCTTTCGGATTCATATTTTTGATATACTTCTTCCTGTTTAGAAAAATGGGCAACAACGGAATGGGAAGTATTTTCGGCGCAGGTCGTTCCCGCGCTAAAGCCGTTGATGAAGGGAAAGTGAAGACACGTTTTTCCGATGTTGCAGGCGTTGATGAAGCGAAAGAAGAACTTGTTGAAGTTGTAGATTTTTTGAAACAGCCTAAAAAATATACCGACATCGGAGGAAAGATTCCTAAAGGCGTGCTTTTGGTAGGTCCGCCCGGAACGGGAAAAACTTTGCTCGCGCGTGCAGTTGCAGGAGAAGCCGGAGTTCCGTTTTTTAGAATAAGCGGTTCGGATTTTGTAGAAATGTTTGTGGGTGTGGGTGCAAGCCGCGTCCGCGATTTATTCCGCTCCGCGCGCGAAAAAGCTCCGTGTATTATTTTTATCGACGAGCTTGATGCAATCGGAAAAAGCAGAATGAATAATTACGGCGGCAACGATGAGCGCGAACAGACTTTGAATCAGCTGCTCGTTGAAATGGACGGTTTCGATAACGAAAAGGGTTTGATTATTCTTGCGGCGACTAACCGTCCCGATGTTCTCGATCCCGCGCTTCTTAGACCCGGCAGATTTGACCGGCAGGTCGTAGTTGATAGACCGGATGTAAAAGGTCGGGAAGCGATTTTAAAGATTCACGCAAAAAACGTGCAGGTTGAACCCAATGTCGATTTCGGTGTTATTGCGCATTCGACGGCGGGCTTTTCGGGCGCGGATTTGGCGAATATCGTAAATGAGGCGGCTTTGCTTGCAGTCCGCGGCGGACGCAAAAAAGTTACGATGGTTGATTTTGACGAAGCTATCGAAAAGACCGTTGTCGGTTTGCAAAAGAAATCCCGCGCGGTAAAGGATGAAGAGCGGAAAATTGTCGCATATCACGAAACCGGACACGCTCTTACAGCCGCCTTTACGGAAGGAAGCGATCCCGTTCATAAAATTACGATAATTCCGCGCGGAATGGGCGCGCTCGGTTACACTATGCAGCTGCCCGAAGACGATACGTTTCTTTCCAGCGAAAAGCATCTTATAGGGCAAATAGATGTAATGCTCGGCGGACGTGCGGCGGAACAAATTATTTTTAATGAGATTTCTACCGGTGCGGCAAACGATATTCAGCGGGCGACGGATACGGTTCGCCGTATGATAACCGATTACGGTATGAGCAAGCGTTTTAAGAATATGACTCTCGGAAAATCCGGACAGGGCTACGGAAGCGGAGAACCTCAGCTTGTGCGCGAATATTCGGAAAGTACTCAGCAATATATAGACGAAGAAATTTCCCGCATAATAAATGAGCGGTATGAACACGTTATTTCGCTTTTGGAGTCTCATAAGGATTTGCTTGAATATATAGCCAAACGTCTTTTGGAAAAAGAAACGATGGATGCAAAAGAATTCAACGATATTGTGAGCGCGGAAAAGCATTGCGGCGAGCTTTCCGATGCGTCTTGTTCCGATGCAAATACGGAAACGGAAAACTGAAAATATGTCGCCGATAAAAAAGAACTCGAGATTCGGGTTCTTTTTTATTTTTTAAACCGCTTTGCAGCATCGTTTGTATTTGGTTGAAGCGCGCGTATCACGGGTGTTTTTGCGGTTAATATATCGGGTCTTTTATCTGCATTAAATCATATTTGTAAAGATCGGGTTTCATGCCGTATTGTTTCCCTTCGCTGATTTCGGCTTTTAGTTTTTCAGCCTTTACTAGTCAGTCTTTAAGCAATAAATAATTTGCCGTTTTTGTGACTTTTTCTTCTGCTTCGAATTCTGCTTTTGTTTCCGCAATAATAGCGTTTAATTCCGTTTCTAATGTTTCGTATGTCATTTTATCACCTCTAAAATCATATAAATTATGTATTGCGGCAGCGTTTCGTTTTTCATTGCAAAAACGGCGAAGGATTCTGCAAAAAACTCATAGCTATTTTTTTTGCGATATAGCGAGATATTTTAAATATATCGCCGTTTGTTTTAAGCGCGCGTATAAAATATATTGCGGCGCGCTTTTGAGGAAAAAGCGGCGGCGGGTGGTATGCGACGAAGGTTTTGTATTATCGGAGATCCCGTTACGGGCGTAAAAAACGCCTGCGCCGGATAGTAGCGGAAAGTGCGGTTATACAAAACATTGGTTTTGTATAACCGCAGTTGGAGCGGATAGCCGGTTACAAGATACGGTTGCGCCCTTATTATAACCACTGTGTGATAGCCGGTAAATTTTCTTTATCTGCGTTTGAATAATCGCACTGAAATCTTTATACTGTCGGCATGAGTACTCATAAGCAAATAGACGAAACGACTCTTAATAATCTTTTGTATCTTTCCAGGCTTTCGCCCGAAAGCACCGACATGAAAACCTTAAAGAAGCAGGTTGATGAAATCGTGTCGTACTTCGAAATTCTTTCAAAATATGATGACAGCGAAAATCCTTACGATGCTTATCCGTCCACGCAAGCGGAAAAACTGCGCGGGGACGATATTGTTGAAGGTCTTGATATTCCCGATGTAAAAAACGTGTCGGAAAATTTTATGGACGGATATTTCCAAGTGCCGAAAGTGTTGGGCGAAGGCGCGTAATCTTATCAAAAAAGGACTTAAATCTTTATGAAATATACGATAAACGATGTGCGTGCGGCACTGAAAGGCGGAAACGTTACGAGTGTCGAACTGGTAAAAAAATCTATTGAAACGTTTGAAGCCGATAAATCTTCCGAGCGTCCGCTGAACGCATTCCTTGAAATGTATGGCGATGCGCTTTCCAAAGCTCAAGCGGCGGATGTGCTTATTACGGCGGCGCGGAGTGCTGGTGCGGCGGAACTGGATAAACTTTTTGCAGAAAAGCCGCTTTTGGGTTTGCCGTTTGCAAATAAAGACAATATTTCGGCAAAGGGAAAGCGTTTAACCTGCGGGAGTAGAATTTTAAGCGGCTACACGGCCCCTTACAATGCGACTGTTATCGAACGGCTGGAGAATGCGGGGGCGATTCCGCTTGGACGCTGCAATCAAGACGAATTTGCGATGGGTTCTTCTACGGAATATTCGACATACGGAGCGACGCGCAATCCCATAAACCGCGATTATGTTTCAGGCGGTTCTTCCGGCGGCTCTGCGGCGGCGGTTGCGGCAAATCAAGCCTTGTTTTCAATCGGGACTGAAACCGGCGGCTCCGTCCGTCTTCCGGCAAGTTACTGCGGCATTTACGGCTTAAAGCCTACTTACGGCGTTTTAAGCCGCTGGGGCGTCGTCGCTTACGGTTCGTCTCTTGACCAAGTCGGCATTATGGGGCACACGCCGGACGATATTGCGCTGCCGCTGTGGGCGATGAGCGGTGTCGATATGTATGATGACACGAGCGCGGAACTTCCTGACCGCGATAAACTGCTTCACCTTGAGCCGTATGCGGATTTCAAGTCGCTTAAAATCGCCATTCCGCGACAATTTCTTGAAACGAAAGGACTTTTAGAAGACGTAAGCACCGTTTTCGAAGAAACCCGCGCGTGGTTCGAACAAAAAGGCGCAAAAATCGACGTTGTGGACATTCCGGTGCTGGACGCGTCCATCGCAAGTTATTACGTGATTGCGCTTTCGGAAGCGGCGTCCAATTTGAGCCGCTTTGACGGTATCCGCTACGGTCGCCGCGTAGATCCGGGTGAAGGTTACGACGAATTGTACGTGAAAACGAGAAGCGAAGGATTCGGTGCGGAAGTAAAGCGGCGCATTATCATCGGAAATTACGTGCTTTCCGAGCAATTTTCAGGCGACACGTACAAAAAAGGTATGACTGTGCGCGCACGCATTCAGCGGGAGATGGCGGACTTATTCAAGTCTTACGATATTGTTTTATGCCCCACGTGCCCGACTCCCGCGTTTAAGCTCGGTCAAAAAGTCGACAGTCCTCTTGAAATGTATTTAAGCGACTTATTTACGACGTTCGTAAACCTTGCGCGCATTCCGTCGATTTCCGTTCCTGCGGGGCATACGGCGGGAAGCGGCATTAAAGCGGGCATTACGCGCGGCGCGGACGGGGACTTTGCGAAAGCCGCCGCAACCGGAATGAGTGAAAGTATGCCGGTCGGCATTCAGTTTGCAGGCCCGATGTTCAGCGAAGTAAAGATTTTGCAGCTTGCCCGCGCGTGGGAAGATGAGCATAAAGGATGTGGGGCGGGCGGTTATTACGAGGTTTGAAAGATTTAACGGTGAGTCGCCCGCACGAGATTTTGCCTAACGACAAAACTCGCGGTAAACGAGAGCGCTTCCCTCTCCCTAAGAAAACAAGCCCGACACGCTCGGTGTCGAATATAAGGAACTACTATGATAGAAAAATATGAAATCGTTATCGGCTGCGAGATTCATACGCAGCTTCTTACAAAAACAAAAGCGTTTTGCGCGTGCGAAAATCGCTACGGCGGAATGCCCGATACGCGGGTTTGTCCGGTGTGTCTGGGACTTCCGGGTGCTATGCCGCGCGTGAGCAAGGGCTACGTGGAACTTGGGGCGGTTGCAGGGCTTGCGCTCAACTGCGATATTGCAGCGTATACCAAATTCGACCGCAAGCACTATTTTTATCCAGACCTTGCCAAAGGCTACCAAATTACGCAGTACGATTTACCGCTTTGTACGGACGGCTTTGTCGATTTGCCCTTGCGCAATTATCCTGAAGACGAACGGGCAGGCGGCGCAAAATGCCGGACGAAAAACTTTATCGGCGAAGACTGCATTATCGACGGCGAATACCGCCGCGTCCGCATAGAGCGCATTCACCTTGAAGAAGACGTCGGAAAGTCGCTCCACCTTGAGGGGGCGCATTCGTATATCGACTACAACCGCTCCGGCACGCCGCTTATCGAAATCGTAACCAAGCCGGACATGACCAGTCCCGACGAAGCGGCTCTTTTTATGCAGACTGTGCAGGAGATTTTGCGCTACGTCAAAGTTACGAAGGGCAATCTTGAAGAAGGAAATATGCGCTGCGACGCCAATATCAACTTGAACGTGTGGGAAGACGGAAAACTTTTCCATACGCCCATTTCCGAAATCAAAAACTTGAACTCGTTTAAGGCGATACGCGAAGCGTGTGCATACGAAGCCAAACGTCAACTTAAAGAATTTGAAGAAGACCGACAGGAATTCAATCCGGGCTTTAAGGTTACGATGGGCTGGGACGAAGCGAAGGGCGAGACGATTGTTCAGCGCACGAAAAACTCGTTTGTAGATTATCGCTTTGTCGTGGAGCCGGACATTAAGCCGTTTACGGTGAGCGCGGAACTGGTCGAAGAAGCGGCGGAAAAAGTCGGTGAATTGCCTGAAGCAAAGCGGATTCGGTTCAAAAACGATTTTGCGCTCAGCGATTTTGATGCGGAGACGCTCACATCGACTCGAGAACTTTCTTTATGGTTTGAAGAAGCGGCGGAAAAGTCGAAAAATGTCAAAAAAACCGCAAATCTCATTCTTTCGGAATTGCTTGCGGTGATGAACGAAAAAAATATTCCGATTGAAGAAGTCGGCGTAACTCCGTCGCACATTGCAGAACTTTCCGACTGTCTTGAAGAAAACAAAATTACAAGCAAACAGGGAAAGGACGTTTTTGCCGAAATGCTTGCAACGGGCAAAATGCCGTCTAAAATCATCGCGGAAAAAGGACTTGAGCAGGTTTCCGATTCCGGCGCAATCGAAAAGATTGTCGATGACGTTATTGCGGCAAATCCCAAAGCGGTGGACGATTTTAAAAGCGGCAAAACGAATGTTGCAGGCTGGCTTATGGGACAGGTGATGAAACTTTCGCACGGCAAGGCTGACCCAAAGCAGGCGGCGGCGTTGGTAAACGCAAAACTTTCCAAGCTGTAGATTATGGGCGCGGACGATTCGCTTTTCAGTGCGGCGGAGATTTTGCGCGAGCCGCTTGCATCCCGTATGCGCCCGCGTAACCTTGACGAATACATCGGGCAGGATCACATCGTCGGCAAAGGGAGACTTTTACGCCGCGCGATTGCCGCTGACCAGCTTTCTTCCGTAATTTTTTACGGGCCGCCCGGCTCGGGGAAAACGACGCTTGCCCGCGTCATCGCCAATCACACCAAATCGAATTTTATTACGCTCAACGCGGTGCTGACAGGCGTTGCGGACATCCGCGCGTCTATCGCGCAGGCGGAGGACTATTACAATCTTTACAGCCGCCGCACGATTCTTTTTGTGGACGAAGTGCACCGCTGGAACAAGAGCCAGCAGGATGCGCTTTTGCCGTGGGTGGAAAACGGCACGATTATTTTAATCGGTGCGACGACCGAAAATCCCTTCTTTGAAGTCAACAAGGCACTCGTAAGCCGTTCGCGCGTCTTTCAGCTCAAAGCCTTGACCGGCGAAGATTTACTCAAAGCCGCGCGACAAGCCCTAAGCGACACGGAACGCGGCTACGGTCATTGGAAGGTCGAATTTGAAGACGGCGCGCTTGAACATTTAATCGAAACGGCAAACGGGGATGCGCGGAGCCTTTTGAACGCGCTGGAACTTGCCGTTGAAACGACGCCCGAAAAATGGTCGCCCGCCTCTATTCCGCCTGAACCGTCCTACGGTTCGACGATTTACATTTCCAAAGAGACCGCCGAAGAATCGATACAAAAAAAAGCCGTGCTTTACGACCGCGACGGCGACTATCACTACGACATTATCAGCGCGTTTATAAAAAGTTTGCGCGGGCGCGATGCGGACGCTGCGATGTATTGGCTTGCGCGCATGGTTGCCGCCGGCGAAGACCCGCATTTTATCTTCCGGCGGATGCTTATTTCGTCGTGCGAGGACACGGGACTTGCCGACCCGTATGCGGTGAGCGTCGTAAACAGTGCGACGGAAGCCTTTGACCGAGTCGGAATGCCTGAGGGGCGTTATTTTCTTGCGCACGCCGCTTTGTATCTTGCAACTGCTCCCAAGTCGAACAGCAGCATGGCGTTTTTTGACGCACTCGCTTCCGTTCAAAAAGAGGATGCGGAAGTTCCCAATCACTTGAAAGATTCCAGCCGCGACGCGGAGGGCTTCGGGCACGGCGCGGGGTATCTTTATCCTCACGCATACCGCGACCATTGGGTGGCTCAGCAGTATCTGCCCAAAAATCTCATGGGGCGCGTCTTTTACACGCCGAGTACGCAAGGCTACGAGGGACGTATCCGCGATGAAGTTTTGTCCCGTCGGGAATTGCAGATTGCCGCGATATTGGAAAAGACGCAGCCTGAGGAAGATGCTGCAAAGACCGGTTCTCATAACCGTTCTGACGGAGATGCAGCCCTTGAAGATTCGAATTTTAAAGAGAAGTCTCTTAGTGAATGGTGGATAAATGCGCATTTAAAAAATGGCGAGGACAATGCGGAACAGCTGACTTTCAGTCCGAAAGACGGCGCGAAAGAGAGTGCGCTTGACCGCGCAGATAGGCAGTGGCGGCAGCGGCTTGACACGAACCGCGCCGAAGTCCTGCTTTCCGTGCGCGATACGATGATTGGAATGGCAGGATTGCTGCGCCATCACCGCTGCCTTGTCTGGAATGCGGACGACGGGCTTTTGCTGTGGGAAATTGCACGTAAAACACCTGAAGGAATGACCTGCGGCGTATGCCGGACTCAAAAAGGGCGCGAAATCCTTGAGCAATACGCGCGCACGCTTTCAGACCTTGACCGTCCGCTGCTTGAGTTTCGTCCGGAAAGCGCAGATTCCTTTTTGGGCGAGGAAGCCTTTCGCGAAATCTTATACAATTTTCAGTACAACGGCGCGCTGTTTGACCGCATATTTTTCCGCAATCCGTTTACAAGTAAAGATTCGATTGACGCGCTGGCAACTGCATTTGCGAATGCTGTCCGCCCTAAAAAGCAGCAGGGCAAGGCGTTTACCGACTCGCGCGATGCGGAAGCCGCCGTTTCCGATGACGGCGACGCGGAGAACGGAAAGGAGCGCACGTCGGAAATTCCTTTTGCGGTGGGCTGGACTGCAATTATCGCGCAAAAAATTCCTTCCGGCGGGCAGCATATCAGTCAACTTATAAAAGAGCAGATTTTAACGCCCGCATCTTACGAACCGTACCGCGCCGCGCTTGAAAAAATGGAAAAAGCGGAAAAAGATTTTTTTTCCGACAACACGAACACGCTGTTTAATTGGGACGGCGGCACAATCGCGGAAAGTTTTCGGAAAGCAGGATTTAAAGCGGAGTGCGCCTCGCAGATTATTAATGAAAAGCGGCGTATAAGCGGCGCGGAAATACAAAAATGGTTTGACGGCACTCACAGCGTTTACGGCGCACAGATGGCGGCCGCCCTCCAGCATGAAGAACTGCAAAAACTTGTCCGCCTTTTGGAAAGCGCCGCTGAAAAACAGATTTTTAACTGGCGCACCCGAACCGTTTTTATAAGCGTGAGTGACGCTGTCTAGCCTGCCTCCAGCTTACGGCAGATTAACTGTAATCCAGTTTGATGTTTCCGACATATTTTGAGCGATAAGTCCGGGTTTTATTCCTTTTGCTGTTGTCTCTCCCAATAAAAAGTCTGTTGTTCCTGATTTTATTTTTGCCCCGTCGGCTTTTATGTCTGCACCGTATACGGCATGACTGTATATTTGCGAGATAAACAACGCAGATTTTATTCCGTAATGTTCAAGCAGAACGCACATAAGAAGACTTCGACTGTCGCAGTCGCTTCCGTGCCCTGAAATACAGTCGATAAGATTTGTAAAATCTGAATCGCTGGAAGTGCCTCTTTTATATTCAAAGTTTTGCACCCATTCAAGCAGCTTTGCGTTCAATTCAAGATTTAATTTTTCCTTGTTTTGGCGTATCGTTTTGTCGCTCGTAAATGCCGAACATATATCTTCCGCAGCTTTGTCCAATCTTCCGTATGAATCACGAAAAATCATTCTGTAATATCGAAGCCACGCTTCTTTTCGTTTGGGACTGTTTGCATAAAGTTTGAGAACCGAATACTCACAATTGATGACGAATTCCGCCGCCTCCGAATCCCGTTTATCGATTTTGGTAGAAACGATTTTTCCGTCTATCGTAAGCTGAATATTTTGTTCGCTCTCTTTGGGATATGTGCAGTCCGCTATGATGCCAGGCGTCCTTAATCCTATGTTACCGATTGCAAGAGAGTTCAGCGTAGAAAAAATAAATTGACTGTAAAATCTATAGTATTCGGAATCTGCATAGCATAGAAGAATCAGATTTGTTTCTTTTTCCGATAATAATGACGCAGTTCCCCAGCCGGTATATTTTTTACCGTTCAAGGTCATTTCAAAATTCGAAATGGAGCACGGAATTCCCTGCCATGAGAATTGTTCTATATCGTTTCCCGCTCCCAGTTTAGACAATGCGCCTTTTAGTGCCGTTTGCGGATCTTTATACAAGTCGCACGGATAGAGTCTTAAAACAAATTGTACGGGAAGTTTTTCATGCGTAAAAAGATAGGACATTCCGTCTTCAGTATGACTTGAAACCGTGTAGCCTTCAGGGATGTCGAGCGAATATCCGAAATCCGTATCGAATATTTCTTCCGCGTGTAAAAAATTTACGGCGTATGCGGCAAAAATAAAGATTGCCGCCGAACAAAAAAATCTTCGCGTTTTGTGTGATGTCATAAAGTCTCCCGTAAAAGCTTGATTTACATGGTTTTTAAGTGTTTGCCGTCGAAAAAATATTCAGCTTGTTTTATTATATATCGGATGAAAGATATAGGCATTGTATATGAAAATAATGAGATTCTTATAGTGAATAAACCTGCAGGAGTTGCGGTTCAAGGCGGCACCGACGTTGCCCACCCGCTTGATAAAGAGCTTCCTAAAAAGTTGGGTTATCCCGTTTATCTTGTGCACCGGCTTGATATGGATACTGCCGGATTGATGATTACGGCAAAAAGCCCCGTTGCCGCTGCAAAATGGACAAAGCTGATTGCGGAAAAAATTGTTCAAAGGGAATATACTGCCGTTTGCTCAGGGCTTTTTAAGAAAAAGCACGGAATCTTAAGCGAAGATATTTTCCTGCACGGGATTCGTAAAACTGCGGTAACACATTATTCCGTTTTGCGTACTGCAGAATTTTTCTGCGGCGATGAAAATATTCCGGTGAATATAGTTTCTCTTCGTCTTGAAACGGGGCGTATGCACCAGATACGAATTCACCTTGCAAAAGAAAATTGTCCCATTATAGGCGATGTCAAATACGGAGATTTTCCGCTGAACAAAAAGCTTAAAAAATGCGCGGGTGTAAAAAGGCTTTTTCTTGTTGCAAACAAACTTACCGTTCCTATAGAGGGTAAACGGGAATCTTTTGAGATTCCTTTTCCCGAGCACATCGAAAAATTTATTGACTTGGTGTATGAAAAATAAAAGCGTGATTTTTTTAACGTTTTCGGCTTAAAGTTAGGTAATTTTATTAGCTTGTAAATTTTTGATGATAAAAAAAGTGCAGTTCCCGAAAAACAACGTTACCGGAAACTGCACCCTCCGGCTATGCCGGATATCGGAGAGAGTTTATCGGCTTATTTACAAGCCACTGTTAATATAACACTAGGTTATAAAATCATCAACAAAAATTTATAAAAAAATTTTAAAAATTTTGATTTTTTTGCACTTTTTTTATGGGAGTTTATAAAAATCGCCTTTCTCCGTTGCGGTTTTAAGGCAGATTTATTATTGACACATTATTAAAAAAGTTGTACTAATAATCCGATTTTAGGCGTACGCCGTTTGTATATAAAAATTAAATATCCGAATTCCCGATATAACAATCAATAAAAATGGAGTTATTGTAATGGCCTTTAGAAAGCGTCATTCAGAAGATGAGGCTCAAGAGCAGAATGCGTCTGGAGTTCAGTCGCAGCTTGATTTTGAAGCTCAGCCTGAATCTTATGAAGCGTCGGATAGGATTTCCGACGATGGAGATGATTATTCATCCGAACAGCAAAATGCTGCTGCAGTCCAAGAAGAAGATGTAAGTGCGGCTGCAGAGCACCCCGAACCCACTGCGCCGGTTCGTCCTAGACGGCGTGCAGTAGTTAGAGTGAATTCTTCCGAAAAAAATCAAGAAAATTCGGAAAACGAAAGCGAAACCGAACGCGCTCCTTCTGCAAGACAAGAACATCAGTCTTACGGAAGCAGCCGCTGGAATTCTTCTTCGCGGTATGGAACTGCTGCAAGACGTACTGTCCGCAGACCTTATGCGCATACTGAAATGCCTGTTCCGACCGGAGCCGTAGATCCGTCAATATTGCAGAATGCAGACGGGGGAGAAGGAGATGATAATAAACCGCGCCTTGTAATAAATGATTTAACTGCAATGGGAATGCATGAATTGCGCGACCTCGCTATGAAGTACGGTTTTAATGCGGATGACCTTGCTCCGATGAAAAAGCAGGAGCTTATATTTGTAATATTAAAAGCGCATACTGAACACGGCGGAATTATTTTTGCAAGCGGCGCTCTTGAAATCCTTCCCGACGGTTACGGATTTTTACGCAGCCCTCAGAATAGTTATCTTCCCGGACCGGACGATATTTATATTTCTCCGAGTCAGATTCGCTTGTTTAATTTAAAGACCGGGGATACCGTTTACGGGCAGACACGTTCTCCTAAAGAAGGGGAGCGTTTTTTTGCTCTTTTGCGCATCGAATCCGTAAATTTTGACGATCCGCGTGTTGCTCAGACCCGTATTCCCTTTGAAAATCTTACGGCTCTTTATCCTAAAGAAAAGCTGCGTCTTGAAACCGTCTCGACGGAACTTTCCACAAGAATTGTAGATTTATTTACGCCCATCGGTAAGGGACAGCGACTTTTGATTGTCGCACCGCCTAAAGCGGGTAAAACCACTCTTATGCAGCGCGTTGCAAATGCGATAACTGCAAATCATCCTGAAGTCTATTTGATTGTACTTTTGATAGATGAGCGTCCTGAAGAAGTTACCGAAATGGAGCGTTCAATAAAGGCGGAAGTTATATCTTCCACTTTTGATGAACAGGCAACACGCCATGTTCAAGTTGCGGAAATGGTTCTTGAAAAAGCCAAACGTCTTGTTGAGCATAAGCGCGATGTCGTTATTTTTCTTGATTCGATTACAAGACTTGCGCGCGCATATAACCAAACGGTTCCCACTTCCGGCAAAGTTCTTTCCGGCGGTGTTGATTCGAATGCCCTGCATAAACCGAAACGCTTCTTCGGTGCCGCCAGAAATGTTGAAGGCGGCGGTTCACTTACGATTATTTCGACTGCACTTATTGAAACCGGCAGCCGTATGGATGAAGTTATTTTTGAAGAGTTCAAAGGAACCGGAAACAGTGAAATCGATCTTGATAGAAAACTTGCCGAACGCAGATTATTTCCTGCAATCAACATCAAAAAATCCGGTACACGCAAAGAAGAACTGTTGCTTACGGAAAATGAACTTCAAAAATTATGGGTTTTGCGGAAAGTCCTTAATCCTATGGAAGATGCGGAAATTCTTGAGTTGCTTCTTGACAGAATGCGTAAATCAAAAGACAACGAAGCATTCCTTGCCAGCATGAATGTAGGTTCCGCTGCCGTAGATTAAGTTGTGCGTAGGGGGAAATCCCCCGACGTTTCTTGCTATAACTTGTCCGTTATAAAAAAATTGCAAAATCCTGTGCTCTTGTCTAATAATTGCACTGTGCTTATATTCTGTATATGACCGAAAACGAATTTGATGACAAAATTACGTCTGTTATCGAAGCAATTGATAGCGTGATAGACGGTATAAAAAACGATACTCTTGCCGCCGACGGTAAGCCGAAAGCAGCTGTGAAGCCTAAAAAATCCCGCAAAACGGATGAAAGAAATGAAAACCGTGCGACGGAAATAGTTCCTGCCGAACAACTTTTGCCGAATAAGCTGCCGATCGTGCCGCTTCAGGGACGCCCCATTTTTCCGGGTGTGTTTACGCCGCTTATGATAAATTCTCCTGACGATACAAAACTTATCGAACAGGCGTATTCGGGCGACGGCTGTATCGGAATCGTCATGCTTAAAAATGACGAAGAAAGCCCTTCCGCAAAAGATTTGTATCAGGTCGGGACGGCTGCGCGCATAATCAAAAAAATTAATTTGCCGGACGGCGGCGTAAACGTTTTTATTTCGACCGTAAAACGTTTTAAAATACGGCGCGTATTGCATTCTTCGGCTCCGATTGTTGCCGCCGTAGAATATCTTGACGACGAAGAAGATTCGACGTTTGAAGTGAAGGCTTTGACGCGCGCGCTCATCAGCGAAATGAAAGAAGTGAGCGAAAATAATCCGCTTTTTTCCGAAGAAATGCGCCTTAATATGGTGAACATCGACCATCCGGGAAAAATAGCCGACTTTATCGCGTCCATCTTGAACATCGACAAAAACGAGCAGCAGGGCGTTCTTGAAATGCTCAACGTGCGGCAGCGCATGGAGCAGGTTTTAGTCTACATAAAAAAAGAACAGGAACTTTTGCGCATTCAGAAGAAGATTCAAAATGAATTGAACGAAAAAGTCGAAAAAAATCAGCGTGAATATTTCTTACGCGAAGAAATGCGCTCCATTCAAGAGGAATTGGGAACGGATTCGGAAGGCAACGCGACCGACTACCAAAAATTCAAGACGAAAATCGAAAGTTTTCATTTTGAAGGGGAAATCAAAGAAACGGTTGACAGCGAACTTGAAAAATTCCAGCTGACCGACCCCAATTCGCCGGAGTATCTTGCCTCGCGCAATTATCTTGAATTGATAACGCAGCTTCCGTGGCTTGACGGCGTGCAGGAACTTTACAATATGGAAAGTGCGCGGAAAACGCTTGAAGGCGACCATTACGGACTTGAGGAAGTCAAAAATCGTATCATGGAATATCTTGCTGTGCGGAAACTCAGGCGCGACAATAAAGGTTCCATTTTGATTTTGGTCGGGCCGCCGGGAGTCGGAAAGACGAGCGTCGGACGTTCGATTGCAAATGCGATGAACAAGCCCTTTTATCGTTTCAGCGTGGGCGGAATGCGCGATGAGGCGGAAATTAAGGGGCACCGGCGCACCTACGTTGGCGCGATGTGCGGAAAAATCATACAGGGGCTCAAAATCACGCATTCAAAGTCCCCCGTGTTTATGATTGACGAAATCGACAAGATGGGCTCAAGCTATCAAGGAGATCCCGCAAGTGCGCTTCTTGAAGTACTCGACCCCGAGCAAAACGTTGCGTTCCGTGATAACTATCTTGACCTGCCGTTTGATGTGTCCAACGTATTTTTCATTCTGACTGCAAATACACTTGATTCCATTCCCGAACCGCTGCTTGACCGCGCGGAAATTATTCGGCTTTCAGGCTACATCGATCAGGAAAAAATAGAAATTGCGCGGAAATATTTGATTCCCAAAAATCTTGAAAAAAACGGAATGAAAAAAGGACAGGTAAAATATACTAAAGAAGCTCTTTTGCGCATTGCCGAAGAATACGCGCGCGAAGCTGGAGTCAGAAATTACGAAAAGAGTCTCGATAAGATTCACCGGAAAATCGTAACGGAAGCGGTGAGCGAAGCGGATAAAAAATATCTTGAGGCTGTAAAACTTGCGAAAGCGGAGAAAAAGTCTAAAAATGAAATCGACGGAATAAAAAGTTCCGATTTTTTCGATTCTTCTCGCAGATATGAGATTGCCGCCTCCGATCTTGAAAAATATCTTGATAATCCGGTTTTCGATGAAAGCGAAATAAAAAAAGCGGATATTCCGGGGACGGCAATCGGTCTTGCATGGACGAGCATGGGCGGCGATACGCTTTTAATTGAAAGTGCAGCTTTTCAGGGGAAGCCCGAGCTTATTCTCACCGGGCAAATGGGCGATGTGATGAAAGAATCCGCGCTCATCGCGATGAATTGGGCGAAAAGTCATGCGATTTTAGGAAATATGAAAAATGCCGATTGGTTTGAACACAATTCCGTTCACCTGCACATACCGGAAGGCGCAACCCCGAAAGACGGACCCAGTGCCGGAATTACGATGGCAACGACGTTTGTTTCGCTTTTTACCGGCAAGACGATAAAACCCGCTCTTGCAATGACCGGAGAGTTGAGTCTTACGGGGCAGGTTCTTCCCATAGGCGGACTGCGTGAAAAAACCGTAGCTGCGCGGCGAAACGGTATCAAAACCATTATAATTCCTGCTGCAAATGCGCGGGATTTGGAAAAGATTCCGGCGCACGTAAAAGCCGGCATTAAATTCATTCCGGTAAAGCGCGCGGAAGAAGTGATGGATTTCGTATTTACGAAAAAATAATCGTGCGGAATTTCCTAATCGCCAAAGATTCGGCATATTCCGTTTAGTAAAATAGGTAGAATTTCGAGTTCGGGAAAAACTCGAAATTTTTCATTGCGCGCAGGCAAGGTTCCGGCGCGTGCCGTTTCAAGCGTTTATGCCGTATAAAATTTGAAACGGCATATAGCGTGAGTTTTCGGTGCAAACTCGGTAGAGAGTAGGGCGAACGGGCGGCGGTAAAAACGGGTTTTACAAACTTTCACTTCTCTCCCGCCGCCTCAAGTTTTCCCTCAGGAAAACTTAGATAGCAATGTCCGTACCAACAGAGTCGGCGGACGGTAAACTGGTTATACGGTTTATATATCATTACCCCGTCCGCAGACCTAATGCTATTTTCAAAAACTCGACATTTTACATAAAAATCTTATTGTTTAATTTTTTTTTGTAAACTTGAACTGTTCCGCTCCCAAAAAACACCTTCGAAATATCCTTGAATCGTTTTATCCAATTCCGCTTTCATAAGACGTTTTTCCGCCAGCAGGCAATATTCTTCGTTCAACTCGATTCCGCAGTATTTGCGCTCAAGTTTTTTTGCGGTAACGCTTGCAGTACCGCTACCTAAAAACGGATCAAAAACAATATCGTCTTTTTGCGAAGAGGCAAGAATCAATTTTGCGTACAACTTTTCAGGCTTTTGCGTAGGATGGTCGGTATTTTCCGGCATCGACCAAAAAGGAATCGAAATATCGTCCCAAAAGTTTGACGGATAGGTAAGCCTGAAATTCCCGCCGGAGTTTTCAGTCCAGTCTTTCGGCTTGCCGTCAACCTTGTACGGAGCTAACACTCTGCGTTTTATCATTACCGCTTCGGAGTTAAAATAATAATCATTCGGATTTTTTACGGCAAACCAAATATCTTCCATTCCGTTTTTCCAGTTGGACTTTGCCCCGCGACCCTTTTCTCTTTGCCATGTGATTCTGTTAATAATCGTTAATTCTTTTTCCAATGTTCTTTGAAGGGCGGAAGTACATTTCCAGTCTCCGCAAATATAAAGAGAACCGTCGTTTTTAAGTTTTTTACAAACTTTAGGAAACCATGATTGCAAATATTCTTCATAATTTTTCTCCGACATTGAATTGAATGTCAGCCCGTTGAAATTTTTGGTAATATTATAAGGCGGATCGATGATAATCAAATCTGCGAAAGCGTCCGGTACATATCGGAGCATTTCGATTATATCGCCGTTTAAAGTCTTGTTGACTATGTTCGTATTCGATTTTATGTTCTCTTTTGTCAGGAGTCTTTCCCGAAAGATTTTAATTTCTTCTTCATTTAAAGTGATTGTGCGGTTATTCGGAGCACGTTTTTTTTGTTTATCCGGTTCCATGAAGATTATAATTGCATAAAATCAAAATAAAATCAGCACACAAGTCTTGCCTTAGAAGATATAAACTCTGAGTCCATAAAAATCGACATTAAGCACGGAAATCAATTTTCAAAGCATTGAGTTCCGTACTCTCAATCCTAATGACTTATTATCCTCAATTTCGAGTTTTATAAGCTTAAAGTAAATATTTTCTAAGGCAAGCCTCAAACCATTTCTTTCAAGGGAGTGGCGGACGGAAGAATGGGATTTGAAAGACATAACGAGTTCGCCGTCCGCTTCAAGTTTCGAGAACTCGAAACTTGCACAACCTGTTATAGCCCGCAGATTTTTCACTTGGACACCAGCGGATATTTTTACGCAATTTTGCCGTGCAAAATTGCAGCGGACGGTAAACCGGTTATTGACTATTCCATATACTGTTTATATCCCATTTACCCGTCTGCCGCCCGCAGTTTTCCTCCCTTGAGAACCCTCCTTCCTTGGGCACCGCAAGATA
>CAUUVZ010000044.1:0-20795 GCA_963548875.1 uncultured Treponema sp.
TGGACTACTGTATGATGCGGCTAATAGCTCTTCATTCTCCTTTCCAGAGGTCTTGTCTCTACTAAAAATGCCGAACTAGTGACTGGGTTCCGCTGAATCTCTTCAGCGTATCACATATCCTCTTGCTCGTTTATATTTTTTATCACGCCTCCTTATATTCCGTTTGCACTGAGCCATTTTTTTATTGCCGCTTCCGAAGCGTTGCAGGAAGATCCGGTTATCGCAAGACCCCTCGCTACGGTTGCTTTAGGACAGAGCTTTTTGATGTCGCTTTCGCTGCGCCCCATGCCGCTTCCTTCATGCGTGCAAAACGGCAAAATCTTTTTTCCGCTAAAATCCGCGCTTTCCAAAAAGGTGAATACCGCTTGTGGCATCGTTCCCCACCAGCAGGGATAGCCCAGCACAATTGTATCATAGCTGCTCATGTCGGGAAGCTGACCGCGCAGTTCGGGACGGGGTATTTGCCCTCCCTTCTTCCGCTGCAACATCCGTACACGCTTTGTAGTTGACGGGATAGTCTTTTACCGTACGGATTTCAAACATATCACCGCCTGCCGCTTTTTGTGCAAACTCTGCGGCAACCGCCGTATTCCCTTTACTGATAGAGCGGATCTGTCCGCCGAAGTAATTTTCTCCCGCATGGGAAAAATATGCAATCAATGTCTTTGCCATAAGATACTCCTGCTGATTTAATTCACCTTGATTTCGCCGAGCCATTTGAGAGTGTCCCGTTTTGTCGCATCGCGTGATCTTTGCGCCGTTTGTCCGCGCATCGAAAACGCTTTGAGGACGGTTGCTTTGGGATACGCCGATTGAATCCGCCGCACGGTTCCCGCATCTCCGCTTCCTTCATGTGTGAAAAACGGAATAATAATCTTTCCGGCAAAATTGCCGCTTTCCAAAAAGGTGTACATCGCCATCGGCAAGTCTCCCCACCAAATCGGGTAGCCCAAAAAGATGATGTCGTATTCGCTCACATTCGGAATCGAGCCGGCAAGTTTCGGGCGCGCATTATTTTTCCGCTCTTCCGAAGCGACAGCGGTGCATTCCCTGTAATTTTTCGGATACGGCGTAACGGTTTATGTGGAATGTATCCGCCTTCAGTTCTTGTGCAATAAACTCGGCGAGAATCTGTGTATTGCCTTTTTCGATAACGCCGACGTTGTAATTTTCATCCGCATGCGAAAAATACGCAACCAGAATTTTCGCATCCTTTTTTGCACCGGAAAGCGTTGTTTGCGCAAACACATTTGACGCGCCGTTCCCAAGAACAACCTGCAGCAGCACTGCGAGTACCGCCCATATACGAATCTTTTTCATAGCAATCTCCTTATATATGCGATTTATTGATACACAAAATACTGATCACGGGCTGTTATACACCACCGTCCGTCGATTTTTTCGAACGTATCTTCGTAGCGGATATAAATGGGAGAAGCCGTTTCATTGCCCAACAGTGCGGTCAGGTACGTTGTTCCTGTTGCATGGGCGGCGTCCGAAAAATTTACGACCTGCTGCCCGGTCTGATGAAACGAAATCTTCATTGCACCGGATTCCTTAAACGCTTTGATCATGTCTTCGACGTTATGGAACTCGCTGATAACATTCCCGCCGATAATCAGCCGCAGAGTTACGTTTTCCGAAAAAATATTTCGGTAATAATCCTGATTGCTGCGATCGCTTTCGACGGCGTAACGGTCGACAAGTTCGCGAATTGCAAGACGATCGTAGAGTTCCCGATTACCGGCTGAGGTTTTGCAGGATACAAACGTGGATAATAAAACGGCGAATACCGCTACCGAAAATGCTTCCAATTTCATTGAATGCCCCTTAATCTTTTGTAAGACAAGCGGAGTCTAGCACATCAAAGTCTTTTTCCTATGCGCATTTTTCTATATAGTGTTCGATAAGCGACAGATTTGCAGAAAATGCACAAAAACACGGAGAAGTTATGAAAGAAAGGATCGAAAAAAGCAGCACTCCAAAAAGCGATCGACGCCTCAACCGCATAAAAGAAGCAATCGGCACAGTATTCAAAGAAATGGTATGAGAACTTCCATACGAAAAAATCACGGTAAAGGGAATCGCCGAACGCGCCGGCATCAATCGCAATACCTTTTACCTTCACTACGCTTCGCCGGACGACGTGCTGCGCGAAATCCAAACGGAGCACTCCGACCGCTATAGCGCACTTATTGCGAACTGCAGAAGTAAAAACGACGTAGCGGCATTGGTATGAAATTTTTTCGAATATATGGAAGCACAGGATGATTTTTTTAAGACTGCTACGTGCGACGGCCGTTTCGACTATATCCGCGAACGTATGCAAAACAGAGTCGCTGCAAAAACCTACAAAAAACTTTCCGGTCTGTACGGCAATAACAAATACGAACAGAATATCGTTCTCACGTTTTTAGGCACGGTACTCTATTTGTACCGGCAGTGGGTTTTAAATGGACGAAAAATTTCTCTTAAAAGGGTGATTGAAATCTCCACAACGCTCATGGATTTTGGTCTTCACGGGACTTAGAAACGACTAAATACGATTCTTCAAATAATTTAATATCCGAAATATTTCGATTTAAGTTTACTCATTCAAGCCGAATCGTATTAAATCGATTTTATTTCAGCCGGCATATTTACGGTGCGGCAATTTTTAAAAATGCACGACTTTCGTGCCGGCAATTTTTCCGCCGGCGCATTTCAAAACGTATTTCTTCTAAAAAGTCGAACGGGACAACGGAGAGCCTATCCATTGCCCCTCGCTTCCGAGATAGTCTTTGCGCTTCCCTTCGATTAAAAATTGGACGCTTTTTACGGTAGGAAATTCCGTTGCCGTGTAAACAATCTGCATAAGTTGCGCAATATATCCTTCAACTCCTACGGAATTGAATTCAAAATTCTCGTTAAAATTCAATGTTGCAACGCCGTCTTTTACGGATGCGCCTAAGAGTTTTGTCCCGGCAGGAATAAGCGTCATACAATCTTTTGCCTGCTCGGGGGGCAGCGGACCTGCAAGAAGCGCATTTATCGCATCGGTCATAGGAGAGTCGGATTTTGCAAGACTGCGTTTTACAATGCGGCGGCTGATTGTTCCGTCGGAATCGACAACGATAAAACATAATGCCGCATCTCTTGATGCAGGAACGGGTTTCGGTCGGACGGGCTTGATTTCTTCGGTTTTAGGAGACTCGGACTTTTGAACGGGAGGCTTTTCGGAAGGAGGCAAATCACGAGGCTGCTCTTTGCCGTCCGTTCCGTTTTCCGTATCTGTAGATAATTGTTTAACCGGCAGCTCGGGATTTTCAAAATCCATATCCGGCTTTTTTTCTTGAGGCGGCAAAAGTTCGATTTCAAAATCTCCCGAACTTTTTTTATCGGCAGATACGTCCGGCTGTTTTATTTCATGATTTTTAACGAATTCCGGCGTAGAACCGAAAACCCGCCCGAAAAAATCGGTTTTTTTCAAATTTGTAAGAATCGTATCCTTTTTTACAAAAAAAATAATCAATAAAACGATTACAAACAAAAACCAGCTTGCAGCAACAAGACCGGTATTCTTTTTTTTATCCGCCATAGCGGCATTATAAGCAAAATAAAAAATACTGTCTATTAAAGCAAAACCGTTCGCTAGCGATAAAACTTTTTCCGACATTCCGCCGCCGACAGCACGGTACCGCCAAACATAAAATTTCGGAGAACACCGAAACGCCGCTTAACGCTACCGCAGCAAAGAGCAGCTGAAATTACTGCAACGATATCCCCGAATGAGAATAAATATCAATTTGCGGCAAGATATTCATTTATGGCGGCAGCGGCTTTTCTACCCTCGCCCATAGCGAGTATGACGGTCGCGGCACCAAGTACGATGTCTCCACCCGCCCATACTTTTACATGACTTGTAGACTGCTTTTCATCAACGGTTATATGACCTTTGTCGTCCGCATTAAGACCCGGTGTCGTTTTTACAAGCAAAGGATTACTGCCGTTTCCGAGTGCGACAATAACCGCATCGCAAGGGATTTCGTGCTCACTGCCGGCAACGGCTACAGGACGGCGACGTCCGCTTGCGTCAGGCTCACCAAGCTCAAAATTCTTTATTATCATGCCGCGCACATGACCTTCCATCATAGGATCATCGGTTTCAACGGCGACAATCTCTACGGGACTTTCCAAAAATCGGAATTTCACGCCTTCTTCTTCCGCGTGTGCTATTTCTTCTTTTCTGGCAGGCATTTCATCGCGGGTGCGGCGGTAAACAACTTCTACAGTTTCCGCGCCCAGTCTCAAAGCAGTACGGGCAGCGTCCATTGCAACGTTTCCGCCGCCGCACACAATAACGTGTTTAGCAGGATAGAAAGGCGTTGCAGCCTTTCCGTCTTCATAGGCTTTCATAAGGTTTGCGCGCGTAAGATATTCGTTCGCGCTGAAAACGCCTATAAGATTTTCACCGGGAATGTTAAAAAACTTAGGAAGACCTGCGCCCGTACCTACAAAGGCGGCATTAAATCCTTTTTCATCAAGAAGCTGATCCAAAGTATCGGTGCGTCCCACTAAAAAATTCGTTTCAATTTTTACGCCGATTTCTTTAAGTTTGCTTATTTCATTTTGAACAATATCTTTCGGGAGGCGGAATTCCGGAATACCGTACATCATAACGCCGCCGGCTTTCTGCAAAGCTTCAAAAATCGTAACATCGTGCCCGGCGCGTGCGCAATCCGCTGCAACCGTAAGCCCTGCAGGCCCCGAACCGATTACGGCGACTTTTTTACCTGTTTCAGGAGCAAGAGAAGGCAGCGTAGTTTTATTATTTTCGCGCTCCCAATCGGCTACAAATCGTTCAAGCCGCCCTATGGAAACCGATTTCTCCGCAGATTTAAATACTTTACCTAATGTGCATTGCCCCTGACACTGCTTTTCCTGTGGACACACACGTCCGCAGATGGCAGGAAGCAGGTTTGTCTGTTTAATTACGTCTACGGCGGCTTTAAAATCACCTTTTGTTATTTCCGCAAGGAATTCGGGAATCTGAATATTGACAGGACAGCCCGAAACACAGGGGCGGTTTTTACACTGCAAACATCGGTTCGCTTCTACAATCGCCTGTTCGGCAGTATACCCCATAGCGACTTCTTTCATTTCCCTTGCACGCGAAAGAGGCTCGCGGACAGGCATTTCCTGCTGAGGAATAGCCATACGGTCTTTATTTGTAAGGGGAGATATTTTTATCTTCTGCTGAATATCATCTAAGTCTTTTTTAGCTTTAGCGGCAAGCTGCTCGCCGGTAATATATTCTGCCATAATTATCCTCCGTTATTTTGCCGCAAGTGCATCTGCCTGCGCCTGAAGCTTGCATTTGTGGAAATCTTCCGTTTCCTTTGTCTTAAACGAACGCATACGGAGCATCATATTGTTCCAGTCAACTTTGTGGGCATCAAAATCCGGCCCGTCGACACAGACGAATTTCGTCTCCCCGCCGATATTTACACGGCAGCCGCCGCACATACCTGTTCCGTCAACCATAATCGTGTTAAGCGAAACAACAGTGGGAATTTTATACGGTTCCGTAGTTTGAGACGCGAATTTCATCATAATCGGAGGCCCTATCGCGACAACTTCCGCAGGCGGGCATTGCGATTCGCACATTTCTTTGAGAGGCTCGGTTACAAGTCCCTTCCGCCCTGCAGAACCGTCGTCAGTCATAATTACAACATCGTCGCAAACAGCTTTCATTTCATCTACAAAAATCAAAAGATCTTTATTGCGTGCGCCCATAATCATAGTTACATTATTTCCAGCTTCTTTGTAAGCCTGCGCAATCGGATACAACGGAGCTACTCCGAATCCGCCTCCGACAAGAACTACGGGACCGTTCTTTTTTTCTATTATCGAAGGATTTCCAAGCGGCCCTAAAAGTGCCGGAAGCATTTCTCCGACATCCATTTGCGCAAGTTTAAAAGTGCTTGCACCAACCGGCTGATAGACAATCGCAATCCAGCCCTCTTTCGCATTTGCGTCCGCAATCGTAAGCGGAATCCTTTCACCGTATTCAATATCAGTTTGAATGATAACGAATTGCCCCGCCTTTCGGTTGCGCGCAATCTCAGGAGCTTCGATTTTCATGTAATTAACAAGCTCGGATAAGCGTCGCTTTTCAAGAATCTTAAACATACGTGTTCCCTATTTATAGTCTGAATGAGTTCATTCTACTAAATAGCTTATAAATGGTCAAACTCGCGGCAGTACGTAGATTTATAGGCAGTACCCGAATATCGAAGCACCATTAAACGGAGACTTTCGGATAAAGTCCGACAGGCGATTATCGATTGTGTTTTTCACCGGCGGCGGAAAAAAATACGGAAATTCTGCGAAAAGTTGAATTTTACTTCAATGCGCTGAAATCAAAGTCTCTTGCCGCAGCGATTTCGTATCCTTCGTCCAACAGCGCACTTATGAGCAAATCCAGATTTTCATAAAGAAGACTTTCTCTGCTGCCTCGAGGAAGTCCGACGGAAACAGCAAGGATACCGCCCCCCGCGCGGTTTAAATCGCTCATATAGGAATCGATTACGGCAGCCGAAGTGTAATAATGACTTCCCGATTCCGCGCATTCTTCGAGAGAAATAAAATCGCGGACGTTTGAGGTCGTATCAACGTAAGTATAACCCGCTTTTTCCGCAAAAGAACGTGCGCTTTCGGAAACCTTGTAATAAGGCGTATGCCACAAAAGCGATAATTCTTTTTCCGTACAGCGTTCAAATTCATCTTCATTGCGAGCAAGTCCCCGCCGTATAAACGCTTCATCGGGAACAAAACCGCCGTTTGAAAAATCCGCAAGAGTAAAAAACATGGAAGCGCACTCATTCCCCGAATCCGCAATTTGGCGCGTCTCATCCGGATAACGGCGTATAAATTCACCGTTCAAAAAGAAAGTTCCTTTGATTTTATACAGCGCCAGTTCGTACAAAATGCGCGGAAGTCCGTCGGCAGTATCGTATGCGTCAAATATCAGTGCGGCTTTCTTTTTTGAGGAGATTTTTTCGGCACTCTGCGGAAAAACGGCTTTTGTAACGGCTTTTCCGGTGAGACTTCTTACATAAAGTGCATTTTCATAGTTTGAATTTGAAGTGCGGCCGCAAAATACGCGATAATTTCCGTTTGAGTTTACGCTTCGACTTCTATCGTAAGTCAAAACGCTGTTTTCCGTCCATTTATTGTTTTGAACATCGTAAAACAGCTTTTGACCAGCATCCGTGTCCGCCGCCAGTAAAGTTCCGTCTTCGCTCCATAATACGGATTTTGCCGAAGAGGCAAAAAGCGTTTTTACATTACCGCTTACACAATTCCAAAGGCGGACACTTCCGCTGCCGCCTACGATCAAATCTTCGTTATTCTTCCAGAGGACGGAAACGGTATTCTCCCCGTTTATTTCCGCGATTCCGCTCCATTTTGATGTGTCGTAAACATACACGCTTGTCCCCGAAGCAAACGTACATTTTAAACCGTCAGGCGAGAGCTCGGGAAAACCGGAATCTTCAATTTCAAGGATTTTTAAAAATCCGCCGGACAATTTATAAACTGAAGATGTAATTTTTCCGCCCGAATACGGCATAAGACGAAAACATATAAACGGTTCGGAGCGGCTTCCCCAGAAAATTTTTGCATCCAGTACGGAAGCGTTCGGAGGTACGTACGCCCCGGAATAAAGTATTTCAAGATAATTGCCTGCGGAAGATTTTAATTTATAAGACGAAAAAAACTTTGCAGATTTAATTACAACGAGGGAAGAAAGTGATGAGTTTATACTGAAAACGTCTCGAGAAGGAATAAAACGTTCCGGCAATCTGCCTATAGGAATTCCGCTGCCGATAATTTCCGAATACAATGCGCGCGTATAAAATTCTTTAGCCCCGATTTTATATACTATATCGCCGTCAATATATACGAGATTTTTATCGTCCGCCCATTGCACACTGTTTATGGAACCTGCACATATTTTACGGTATTTGTCATCCGCATCAATTCCTTTGATAAACGCATCCGGCTTGCAAAAATACACGTTTCCGCCTTTTTCGTAGACAAATACGCTGCTGTCGCCGCACCATTTTACGGGAACGCGCTCGTAATTTAATGCCGAGTCCGAATCCATAATAACGCGCTTTCCAGTTCCCGTTTGCTCAAGCAAAAGAATGCCGGATGCGTAACGCGTTTTTTCTATTATACATTGCCATTTTCCGTCAGGACTTGCAGCGGCAGGCAGAGCGCGCATGGAATTGACCGGGAGATTGCGAAATAATTTTTTCCACACTGCGGAACCGCTTTTAAAATCATATTGAACAATACCGTAGCGGTTCCTAATCTGCAGCGTATCCGAAAGAAGTTCCATTTTTTCGGGAAAATAAGTAATAGGCTCGGGAGTCTTAACGGGAACGCCGTCCGAAAGCTGTGCCGTAAAAGCGGAAGAATACGAATATGCGCCCGCAAACGACTGGCTCACCGTAAATGCGATTTTATCGGCCGCATTTATATCCGCTTCACCGAATTTTATACCGGCAAATGCCGCTCCTGCATTCAACAAACAATTCAAACAAAAAATTGCAAATAAATAACGCGATTTCATTTTGTCTCCGTATTCGGATAAGTAAATAGGTTTAATTTCGAGTTTTATAAACTCAAAAAATCATTCTTCTAAGGCAAGCCTTAAACCTTTTTTTCACAAGGGAGGAAACCAGCTCAGAGTTCGAAGCCCGCAGTTTTCCTCCCTTGACCCACCTTCCTTGGGCACGACCAAAGGACTTGCGCCCTTTGGAATCCCAATTCTTTCATACATTTTAATTTTTTTAGGTAACCTATATACGATATTTATAAAAATATAAAAACTCGATATTCGACCTAAATATTTTGTATAACCGAAACCGCATTTATTTTGCACATCTTCGGCGGATTTGTAAACACGATGAATAAAAATGAACTATTCCGGATTAACTTAAATATTCCTCGACTTTTGATAAAGTCTGCGGTTGTCGAATTTATTAAGTGGGTTTACCTCGACCGCTTATATCGCGCGGTCTCGTTAAACTTGAGTTTCGGTACAACCGAAACATCTTTTATCGATTGTGTTTTTTCACTTGCGTTACAAAAACACTCAAATTCGACATTCCTCGACTTTTGATAAAGTCTGCGGTTGTCGAATTTATTAAGTGGGTTTACCTCGACCGCTTATATCGCGCGGTCTCGTTAAACTTGAGTTTCGGTACAACCGAAACATCTTTTATCGATTGTGTTTTTTCACTTGCGTTACAAAAACACCCAAATTCGACATTCCTCGACTTTTGATAAAGTCTGCGGTTGTCGAATTTATAGGTAGGTTTACCTCGAGTGCTTATATCGCGCTAATTTGTAATTCCATTCCGCAATTTGATTTTTGTAACATCTTTTTGAAATCGTTATTATTTTAAATAAAATTCATGTTTCATTTAGGAGGCAAATAAATGAAGCTTTTTACAAAGCGTGTTATAGGTACCGCAGCTGCGGCTGTCTTAACATTTGCGCTTATTTCTTTTTCCTGCGCAAGGACAACCGTAAAAGGCAGCGCGGGAACGGCTTATGCGGAGACCTCAACAATAAAAACCGATGCTGCCGACTTGAAAGTTGTTGAAGCTCTGCAAAATTCATTCCGGTCTATAAGCACCGCGCTTTTACCGGCTGTAGTCGAAGTTGACGTTACGGAAACAAAAACGATGGATGCAGATCCGTTCGAGAATTTCAGATTCTTTTTCTTCGGTAACCCTAACCAAGGTAACGATGAAAACGACGGCGGAAAAAAACGTAAATACGAGCAAAAAGGGCTGGGTTCCGGCGTAATTGTCAGACGCACGGGTAACACGATTTACGTTTTGACTAACAATCACGTTGCCGGAGAAGCGACAAAAATATCCATTAAACTTAACGACGAGCGGGAATTTGAAGGAAAACTTGTCGGTGCGGATGAACGTATGGATATTGCACTTGTTTCGTTTGAATCTGCGGATAAATCGATTCCTGTTGCGATGCTCGGAGATTCCGATGCCGTACAGACCGGCGATATATGTTTGGCATTCGGCGCGCCGCTCGGTTACAGTCAATCGGTAACGCAAGGAATCGTAAGCGCAAAGGGACGCTCCGGCAACGGCATCGGCAATATAAACGATTTTATTCAAACCGATGCGGCAATCAATCAGGGAAATTCGGGAGGGCCTCTCGTAAACATTTACGGCGAAGTCATAGGAATCAACACGTGGATTGCGTCCCAATCCGGCGGCTCGCAAGGTTTAGGCTTCGCAATTCCAATCAACAATATAAAGAATGCAATAGATTCTTTTATTTCAAAAGGCAAAGTCGTATACGGTTGGCTCGGCGTATCGCTCTTGGAAGCTACTAAAGAATACAAAGATGCGCTCGGAGTCGGTCAGGAAACCGGTGCGCTTGCCTCACAGCTTTTTATCGGCTCACCTGCACAAAAAGCGGGAATGCAGCCCGGCGATTATATTATTTCGCTTAACGGAAACAAAGTGCGCGACGTAAATCAGCTTGTAAGGGAAGTAGGACGACTTGAAGCGGGCGTTACCGCAAACTTTGTTGTGATACGAGGCGGAAAGAAAATCAATCTTTCCGTAAAAATCGAAGAACGTTCCGAAAAAGTTTCTTCCGACGACGGAAAACTTTGGCCCGGCTTTATCGCGGTTCCGATTACCGACGAAATGAGAAAACAGCTTGAGCTGGGCAATAAGATTAAGGGCGTGGCGGTTACAAACGTAATGCAAAAAACGCCTGCGGCTTCGTTGCGGCTTCAAAACAACGACATAATCACCGCAGTAAACGGCAGACCCGTTACAAACCTTTCGGAATTTTATTCCGCGCTTGCAGCTGCAGATAAATCCGTCAATTTTGACATTTACAGCAACGGCGGGACAATTACTACCGGTACATATAAGTTCTAGGCTTATATAGATTACTCCACTCCATACTTAGGCTGCTTCGGAAGATTTTCCGGAGCAGCCGTTTTTGATTCTCCCTGTTATTGAAAAATCCATAATAACGTTGTATGTTTCCGCACATGATAGTTATGAAATTCGGAGGTTCTTCCGTTGCAAATGCGGAAAGAATCAAGCACGTAGCTTCAATTATAAAAGCGTACAAGGACAAAAAACCGGTTGTCGTTTTAAGTGCAATGGGAGACACGACCGACCATTTGCTTGATGCGGCGGATAAAGCCGTTACAGGTATTGTCGATATTTCAGGAGTTGCAAAACTTCATGAAGATACGGCAAAGGAGCTTGGAGTCAATACGGACTCCATTGAACTTTTGCTAAACGAGCTTAAACAGCTTCTTACCGGCATATCGATGCTCAAAGAACTTACAAAGCGCACCCGCGACTATCTTGTAAGTTTCGGAGAACGTATGTCCGTCCGTATGATGGCGGAATATCTTAATAAAGACGGAATCAACGCCAAATTTTACGATGCGTGGGATATCGGATTTATAAGCGACAGCAATTATATGGCTGCAGAACTGTTGGATGAAACCTGGTCTGCAATTCCCGCTTCTCTTACGGCTTATAGAGACGGTAAAGATTCCGCAATTCCGATTGTTACGGGCTTTATTGCAAAAGATAAATCCGGCAGCATAACCACACTTGGACGCGGCGGAAGCGATCTTACTGCCACTATGATAGGTGCCGCAATGCGCGCCGATGAAGTTCAGACATGGAAAGATGTTGACGGCATAATGACTGCGGATCCGCGAGTATGCAAGGCGGCAAAACCCGTTCCGGAAGTTACATACGAAGAAGCGCAAGAACTTGCCATGTTCGGGGCGCAGGTACTTCATCCGCGTTCCATGATGCCCGTCCGCAAAGCCGGAATCCCCGTACGTGTAAAAAATTCCTATAACATTCAAAGTGCAGGCTCAATAATTGTCGAAAAGCACTGTGGAAAAATTCCGCCTGTATGCGCAATAACCTCGGTAAAAAATATTACTCTTATCGATATAGTTTCCACACGAATGCTTGGAGCGGCGGGCTTTCTTGCGCATATTTTCAATCGATTCTTGGAAAGAGATATAAGCATAGACGTAATTGCAACTTCCGAAGTTTCGGTTTCCTGCACGGTAAGCTCAAAAGTCGATTTGGTTCAGCTTACAAAAGACTTGTCAAAGGTTGCACAAGTTTCCGTGCATTCGGGGAAGGCGATTGTTACGATAATCTGCGATGTTTCAAAATCCGGCGCAATCATTGCCGACGGATTTAAAGCACTTTCTGAAGAAAATATAAACGTTCAGATGATCAGTCAGGGTGCGTCAAAAGTGAATATTTCCGTAATTGTTGACACATCCGAAGCCGATAAAACCGTGCAGACCCTGCACAAAGCATATTTTGAATAAATCACGTCGGGTGTCGGTTTGATTAAAAAGGTAGTGAGGTATTGCCATGAAAATTGCGCTTGTCGGCTTCGGAAAGATGGGACACATTATCAAAACTTCTGCAGAGGAGTTGGGACATGAAATTACTGCGACAATAGATGTTTCCGCTCCGGACGCAAGTGTGAAACTTAAAGCAGGAGATTCCAAATCGCTTGCAAATGCCGTAAAGGAGAGTGCGGCAGACGGCATTATTGAATTCAGTCATCCTTCCGCAGTTATGGATAATATAAAATGCCTTTTGCCGCTCGGCATTCCGATTGTTGTAGGAACTACAGGCTGGAACGATAAACAAAGCGAAGTGGAAAAACTTGCAGCGGAATGCGGCGGAATAATTATGACTTCTCCGAATTTTTCAATCGGCGTAAATATGTTTTATAAAATCGTGGAAGAAGCCGCAAAACTTATGAGCGGCTATGCGGAATACGATGTCGCCGAATGGGAAATGCATCACAATCAAAAGGCGGACAGCCCGTCAGGCACTGCGATTGAGATTGCTCACCGCATAATGAAAAACGACAGCCGCAAAACGGAACTTTTTACGGAAATCTTCCACAAAAAGCCTGAAGTTTCGCAGTTACATGTATCGTCTACGAGGTGCGGCTCGGTGCCGGGTACGCATACGGTTTTCTTCGACAGTGCCTTTGACACGATAGAACTTACCCATCGGGCAAGGACTAGAGCCGGTTTTGCGGCAGGTGCCGTTCATGCGCTTGAACGTCTTTATGCTGGAATTAAAAACGGTACTCTAAAAAAAGGAAAACTCTACGGAATGGACGATTTGTTTTAATGCGCCGCTTTGAGATAAGTTTACACACATAAAGACTTATCTCAAAACCGGTATTGCGGATTATGTATTTTATACGGGCAAAAATAAGAACGATCGAAAGTGATTTTAAAAGCTAAGATTTATTAAAAAAATGGGCGGTGAGAGGATCGAACTCCCGACAACCTGGGTGTAAACCAGGTGCTCTCCCAGCTGAGCTAACCGCCCGTTCAATATGGGACGGATAATAACAAATCCGTTCCGATGTGTCAATAACCGTACCGCCCATATTATAAATTTAAGTTACGAAAGCAGCCGTAATATCGCCGAGCCGAACTTTTCCGCTTTGACTTCACCGATACCGAACACGCCCAGAAGTTCCCGCTCGGTGTGCGGCTTTTTTAGGACAAGCTCTTCGATTGTTTTGTCTCCGAATATAATATACGGCGGAACGTTTTCTTCTTCGGCGGTACGCTGCCGCCATTGTTTTATCGCTTCGTATAGGCTCAAGTCCTCGTCTCCGAGGTTACGTATAAATTCTCCTTTTTTGTGTATGACAAACGGCTTTTTAGGCTGCACTTGATTCAAAACGTGCTGCTTGGAAAGTTCTATGCGCAGTTCGATTTTTGCGCGGGCGGCAAGTGCCTGCTTCCCGGCGGAAGTAACTTTAAGTACGTTGTACTCGCCGTATTTTTCGATAAACCCCGCAATTAAAAGAGAGTCGGCAAGCGTAAACCAGTCGTCTTTAGAAAGCTCTTTGCCGATTCCCCACGTGGAAATTTCATGATGGCGGTTTTCCACAATGCGTTTTTGCTTTGAACCGAGCAGCACGTCGATAATGTAAGCGGCTCCATAGCGCGACTGTGTGCGGTAAATGCAGCTCATAAACTTTTGCGCAGGGACGGTAACGTCTTCAAGCGGAATACCGGACGAATTGCAGATGTCACAGCAAGGGAAACCGGCTGTATCCGAATCCGCCGATTTTTTAAGTAATTCGCCGCCTTCCGCTGCCCTTGCGTCTGCCTCCGCTGCAAGTCCTGCCGGAATATAACGCTCCCCGAAATACGAAAGCAAAAAATGACGGCGGCACGTTCCGGCAGAAGCATAACCGAGCATTGCCTGCAAGAGCCTCTCGGAATTTTCGCTGTCCGAAGATTCGTCAAAAAAATAGCGGATTTTGTGCGCGTCGCCGGCACTGTATAAAAGGAGTGCGTGAGAAGCCAGTCCGTCGCGCCCCGCCCGCCCGATTTCCTGATAATATTCTTCCAGAGACTTCGGCAAATCATAATGAATGACAAAACGGACGTTCGGCTTATCGATTCCCATGCCGAAGGCAAGCGTCGCAACCATAATGCGCACACGGTCGCGGATAAATTGCGTTTGGTGGTCTTTGCGCTCGTCGTCGGAAAGCCCCGCGTGGTAATTCATCACCGAATACCCTGCATCAGAAAGCTGCTCCGTAAGTTTATCAACCTGCTTCCGCGAAAAACAATAAATAATTCCGCTTTCGTCCTTATGCTTTTCAAGACACTCTTTGACTTCGCCGAGCGCGTCGCGTTTGGCCCGCACTTCCAAAAAGATATTGGCTCGGTTAAAACCCGCAATAAATACCTGCGGTTCGTTCATGTGAAGATTTGCGGCGATATCCTCGCGGACATGAGCAGTTGCAGTCGCCGTAAGCGCAAGACAAACAGCCCCCTTAAACTGCTTGCGGACGGCTGAAATCTCCATGTAATCGGGGCGGAAGTCGTGTCCCCACTCGCTGACACAATGCGCTTCGTCAACCGTAATGCAGCTGACAGGGACGCTGCAATCGTGGAGGATGTCCTGAGTCCGCTGAGCGGCAAGAGCTTCGGGAGAAAGGTAGAGCAGTTTTACATCGCCTGCTTTTATCCGTCTGACGGCTCCGATATAGTCTTCCCATTCAAGTGTGCTGTTCAAAAAGAGCGCGTTTACGCCGTTTTCCACGAGAGAAGAAACCTGATCCTGCATAAGAGAAATGAGCGGAGAAATGACAACTGTAATTCCTGAGAACAGCAGCGCGGGAATCTGATAGCACAAGGATTTTCCGCCTCCGGTCGGCATAACCGCAAGCGTATCGCGCCCGGAAAGCACCGACGCAATAATTTCCTGCTGCATGGGACGGAACTCGCTGTAACCGAATACGTTTTTAAGTATTGCAGCCGCCTTTTCAAGCGGCTCTTTCGTTTTTTCCATGTACCGATTATAACCGTTCCGCCCCGCTTGCAAAAGAGCACCTGTTCTGATATATTTCCACCAACGCCGGAGTGGTGGAATGGTAGACACGAAGGACTCAAAATCCTTTGTTAGCAATAACGTAAGAGTTCAAGTCTCTTCTCCGGTAGAGCCGTCTGTATAACGCAGACGGTTTTTTGTTTTTAAATGGAAGTTGACGGATGAGCGGCGATTTAGAACCGTATTTACGGAGTCAAATCATTTCCCGTTTTACGACCCACCTAGGACAAATAAAGCAGACACAAAGCTTTTGCCGCAATCATTTTCTCCTTTCTCCGATTTTTTTTAACCAAGCAGCCCCAAAGGGCTGCCTGGTTAAAAGTTAAATAGTTAACAATTATTTATCTATGAACTTACGAGAATATGATTTAAGACGCATGGGTCGAGAAGAAGGCATAGCTATCGGTGAACAACGCGGAATGGTAACAGGTATGGAAAAAGCAAATCTCGATAATGCAAGAAACATGCTTGCAGATAATGTCTCGGTTGAACGGATTGCTCGCTATACGGGTCTCCCGCTTGAAACCGTCCGCAAACTCAAGGCGGAACTTTCCGCTACAAAGGGAAACCTGTAACCATTCAACTTCCCTGCCGAATAAAACGAAGCCGACGGGCAGCGGTTGGACGGCGTGAAAATGGGGTTTACAACCGTTTACGATTCTTCCGCCGTCCCAACTTTGCCTGCGGCAAACTTGTATAGAAATGCTTTGCGAGTTTTGCCGTCAGGCAAAACTCTGAGCGGACATACAGCCTATTATCAGCTTAGCGACACAAGCGTCGGGGAATTAGACCCTCCGTAGATTAAACCGCCGGCGCATCACGGAAATCAATTTTTCCCCAAATCAGCCGATAGTCCGGATGTCGAGACTTTCTATTTTTATAAATATCGGATATTAGCTCACCTAGAAAATTAAAATATACGAATAATCCGGGATTCCAAAGGGCGCAAGTCCTTTGGTCGTGCCCAAGGAAGGTGGGTCAAGGGAGGAAAACTGCGGGCGGCGGACGGGAGAACTGGATATGAAAGACACAATCGGTTTACCGTCCGCTGCAATTTTGCATAACGCAAAATTGCATAAAAGTATCCGCTGGTTTCCTCAATTGTGAAAGGTTTAAGGCTTGCCTTTAGAAAAATATAAGCTTTGAGTTTATAAAACTCTAAATTAAGGATAATAACTAATTAGAATTTATGAGAGCACGAAAGGCAATGCTTTGAAAATTGATTTCCGTGTAACGCATTAAAACAAATCCGAATAAAGCAAAAAGCACCGTAAACGCACGTAAAATCTCAATAAAACACTGCAGAGATTGACAAAAAGCATATAAATTGTCATTATATTGAAAAATGAAATAAGTGTGCGTTTAATTCGGGAGAGATGTCCATAAAATTTTATGCGGATTTTCCTACATTATCCATACTTGTTTTGCAATTTTTAATTTCATTATTATATAAGGAGTAAAACAATGAAATTGATAAAAAACATTCTTTTTGGAGCCGCCTTTATAGCGGCAGGTGCGGCTTTTGCACAGCAGTCTATGACAGATGCAAGCACATCAGGACTTTTTGGAACCGACGTTGATGATTTTATGAACGTAAACGAATATCACAATGTCCAGCCGAAAAATGTCTTTGCTTATTTGGGTTACGAAAAAGCCGGAAACGGAAAACTAAACATCGGAGCCGCGCATCAATTTAAGAAATTCTATCTCGGCGGCTGGTTCGGAGGACAGCTTAACAGCTGGTCTTCAACCACAGGTTTTGACAAGGACGGAAAAGCGACTATCAAGAACTCTACTTCAACTGCTAATGCGGCAAACGGAAAAGTTCTTTTCGGTATAAATAATATGGGTATCCTTGCGGATGTATCTTTTACGCCGAAAACAGGCAATAAATACGAAAAGAACGATGTCGCAAAGACGGAAGAAACAGACAATAAGTTCATTTTGAAGACCGATGTAAAGTTAGGAATGAATATCGGCGGTAAAAACGACAGAGTTTACAAAACATGGGCATTACTCGGTTTGGACTCCGATGTAGACAAACACGAAAAAAAGACCGACGGAAAAATTGCGTCACCTACGGATAAAACAGAGACCAGCAAATACACGATTAAACTCGGTGCAGGTACATATTTTGATTATCTGAAAAAAGACGCGCTGACATACAGCTTCGGAATCGGATTGAATACGGGCTGGGATATCAACGTAAGAGAAATTACAGAGAAAGTAACCAATCACGGAGTATTTGAAGGTAGAATGATCTTCTCACCGGACTGGACTCTTACATACGAACCTAATTCAAAATTTGCTTTCAAGACAAAGCTTGGATTTGAAGAAGTAACCGTTAAATTCAATACCGGACTGAATTACACGGATAACAACGGCACGAAGACGTATCATGCAACCAGAGCTTATACAACAGGACTCTCATTCAAGCCTTCTATTGCTCTCGGTGCAACCTATCAAGTGGTACCGGAAAAATTCCGCTTTAATGCCGGTGCAACACTTGCAGCTCCCAACTTCGGCTGGACTTTTGCAAAAACCGATACGAGAAACACATCTTCCGGCTCGGTTGACTCTTCCTCGTTCGGCGTAACTTGGAATTTCAATACAAATACCGGAAAAATAACTACTTTCAGCGGCTTTACATGGACACCTGCAAAGAACGTAACGGTAGATGCAAATTGGAACCTCTTAAGCAACCTGTTTGATAATTTCAAATCAAACCTTTCTGAAGGCGACACTACATCCATTTGGAACACGGCAAACAAAATTCTCGTTCATAACTTCGGCTTCTTAGTGTCCGTTAAACTCTAAGATTCTTAAACTCAAACAAACAGCCGTCCGGTAGGTACTTCGAAAATTCGATATGCCGGACGGCTTTTTCATTTTGCCCGCCGTTGACTTTCCCGAAGGTTTCGGACAAGTGTTTTCGTTTGACATAACATTAAATTTAGTAATAAAATATTTTTATAAATTAAATTTGACTGAAAGCTGAATAAACCGATTTTAATACTTCCTATGAATATGCAAAAACTTATTTTTACTATTAAGCACGGCAGTCATTTTACCCAAACAAGACTCAATATGTATGTTTCATTTGATATATTTCGATTAGGTGATTTTATTGCCGGATAATTTTGCAGAGGTGATTTATGAAAAAGCGATTCCCGTTAAGAAACAGATTGGTAATAATTTTCGGGATATTGATTTTGGTTGCGGGAAGTGCGGAATGTATACTTGCAGTCTCTACTGCCGATAAAGCGGTTACCGAAAAGGTTGAAGATCAACTTACAGACAAAGCCGATGATATTTCGGAAGTCATTGACGGCAGAGTCAAAGCGTTTTTTCAATTTATGGAAGGCGTTTCCCGCATGCCCTCACTCAGAGACAAATCGCTTTCATTTACGGAACGGGCGCAGAGTCTTGCAAGGGAAGCCGATAAAAACAACAAAATTGAGTATTTCGGTTTATGTGATATGCAAGGAATCCGCTACAATACGGACGGAAGCGTTTTATCGATGAGCGACAGGGACTGGTTTAAAAATGCTTCGCAGGGAAAAGATTTTATTTCCGAGCCGCTTCTTTCCCGTGTAACTCATAAACTTCAAATTATAATCGCGGTTCCGGTAAGGGATAACGATAACTCGATAATCGGAGTCCTTACGGCTGCAGTTGCGGGCAATCTTCTTTGCCAATACATTGACGATATCGTCGTAGGTGATACGGGTTCCTGCTTTATTATAGGTCTAACGGGAACGACTATCGCTCAAAAAGATTTCAGCTTTGTTTCAAAACAGGATAATGTCATTGACAATGCAAAAGAAAATGCCGCATTCAATTCTCTTGCAGACTTTGTAAAAAACGCTCTTCAATCAAACGGTACCGGTAGCGGTTATTTCAAATATAACGGAATTCGAAGTATTGCCTCTTACACAAAAATTAAGTCTACCGGCTGGACGGTAATTCTCAATGCGCCTTTACAAGAGTTCATGGGAACGGTTGTTTCTCTAAGGTATTTTATGATAATCGTAGGACTTATCGTTGCAATTTCCTCACTCTGCGTTGCATATTTTGCAGCCCGTAGAATGGTAAAACCAGTGCAAGTTACCGTAAATACGTTGAAAGATATTGCACAGGGAGAGGGAGATTTGACAGTCCGCCTGCCGCTAAAAGGCAACGATGAAATTACGGAATTGGCAAAATATTTTAATAAAACCATTGAAAAAATCGGAGCGTCGATAAAAACCGTCGGCAGCAACTCAAATAATATGCAGACTATCGGAGACACTCTTTCTTCCAATATGACCGAGACTGCAAGCGCGATCAACGAGATTTCATCGAATATCGACGGCGTTAAGCAACAGGCGTTGACTCAAGCGGCAAGCGTTACAGAAACCGCCGGCACCATCGAAGAAATTATCAGAACGATTGAAAACCTCAACGGCAGCATAGGCACGCAGTCGGACAGCGTAGTGCAGTCTTCGGCGGCGGTGGAAGAAATGGTCGCAAACATCGCGTCGATTACAAACTCACTCGAAAAAAGCGACAACATGGTAAAACAGCTTGCCGCCGCCACATCGGAAGGAAAATCGACGCTTTTAACGTCGAACACCGTAACGCAAAAAATTGCCGACGAGTCGGGCGGCTTGATAGAAGCCTCCAGCGTTATTCAGAACATCGCAAGCCAAACGAACCTCCTTGCGATGAACGCCGCCATCGAAGCCGCACACGCAGGAGAAGCGGGAAAAGGATTTGCCGTCGTCGCCGATGAGATACGGAAGCTCGCCGAAGAGTCTTCAATGCAGGGAAAGACAATCACAGACACATTAAAGAAACTCAGCGACGACATAAACGGGCTTTCCGAAAGCTCTAAAATCGTGGAAGAAAAGTTCAACGCAATCTTCCAATTGTCGGAAAACGTACGCGGGATGAGCGCGGAACTGACCGCCGCCATGCGCGAACAGGAAAACGGCAGCCGCGAAGTTTTGTCCGCAATCAAAAACATAAGCTCCGTTACCGTAGAAGTTAAAAACGGCTCGGAAGAAATGCTCGTAGGCGGCAAAGGCGTCGCCGAAGAGATGCGAAAGCTCGACGGGCTTACGGCGGTTATCAAAGACAGCATGAACGAAATGGCTGCCGGCGTACAACAAATCAACAACGCCGTGCAGGAAGTAAACGACCTCGCCCGCAAGAACAAAGACAGCATAGAAGGACTCGCAGAAGAAGTGGGTAAGTTTAAGGTATAATATCAAGGAAGAGAGAGGTCGACGGTAAAAACTTGGATTTACAGACTCAACGTGTTTACCGTCGACG
>CAUUVZ010000045.1:0-20449 GCA_963548875.1 uncultured Treponema sp.
TGCCGGCATTTATGATGGGCGCGATGGACGACATGCTCGACGCGCTCAATGTATACGCAAAGGAAGAGCAGCTCAAAGCCGCAGGCGGCACGGACTGATGACAATTCGGGAGGCAAAACGCCTTGCACGCGCCGCGCTTACGCAAAAAGACGCGGCGTTTTTTTATGCGGGCGGCGTTATTCGAACGGAGCGGAGCGGCGATTCGCGTTTTATTCCTTCTCCGACTCCCGATTTGGACATCAACTGCATTTTGTGCAGCATTTTGAATGTAGATAAAACGTATCTTTTAACACATTCCCAAAATGAATTGACTGAGACGCAGTTGGAAACTCTTGCGTCTGCCGTCAGTAAAAGACGGACGGGACTTCCGATTGCGTACATAACCTGCGTAAAAGAGTTTTACGGGCGGGATTTTTGCGTATCGCCTGCCGTACTCATTCCGAAACCTGACACGGAAATTCTTGTTGAACGCGCGGCGGAAATCATTTTACAGAGCGTACAGACAGTCAAACTCTGCGATATGTGCGCAGGAAGCGGCTGCGTCGGTCTTGCCGTGTTTTTAGCAGTCAAAGAGAATCCGCAGACGGACTTGTGCAAAATTGAATCCGTCTGCCTTGCCGATATAAGCGAAGCCGCACTTGAAATTGCAAAACTGAATGCAAAGCGGCTTTTGCGCCACGAAGATAAAGCGCGTTTTTCCTTTATTAAAACCGACCTTTTCGCCGAAATCAGCGACACTTTTGACTTAATCTGCGCAAATCCTCCGTATATTCCGCATGGCGAAGCCGCCGCATTGCTGGAAGACGGACGAAACGAGCCGCTTTTAGCCTTAGACGGAGACGCAATCGTTGACGGAACCGTATCAGAAAGCGGCGACGGTCTTGCCGTAATCCGCCGTCTTGTTCCGGCGGCTCTTGAGCACCTTAACGGCAGCGGAACGCTTTTAAT
The DNA here is from genome assembly GCA_963548875.1 of uncultured Treponema sp. GTDB lineage: Bacteria > Spirochaetota > Spirochaetia > Treponematales > Treponemataceae > Treponema_D. Next base: position 949 of record CAUUVZ010000045.1, read on the forward strand.
GGAATGCGGAGAGTATAATGCTCAAAAAGCAGCGGATTTATGCCGCGAAGCAGGATTCAGCTCCGTTCGGATTCATAAAGATTTAGCCGGGCAGCTGCGGCTCGTTGGAGCGGCAAAAGTATAATTCCGAAAATTGAAAAAACGTTTTTACCGCCGCCTGTCCGCAGCAATTTTGCACAGCAAAATCACGCAAAAGGTCTTAAAAAGCGGAAAGAGCGGAAGGTCTGCGTAGCTGTCTCGGAGCGAACGACCTTTAACGATACGCTTTATTGAAATACCAAAAAAGCAGCCCTTTATATTTTTAAATTATTTGCCCTCAGTTTAAAATTGTGCTAATATTATACACATGGAATACAAATCCGGCACAAATATAAACCTATTACTTTCTCAGCCGCAAAATACTGTAATCACAGTAAAAGGTCTTATAGCGGCAGGAGTTTCTCATGCTCAAATACTGAGATTTGAAAAAAACGGAATATTAAAGCGATTGAGCTCCGGAGCTTATGCCCGCTTTAATGACAGCCCGGATATTCTTGGTGCAATATACTCTTTGCAAAATAATTTGAAACTGACTGCACATATCGGGGGAAGAACAGCCCTTTCGCTTGTGTACGGAAAAACACAATATGCCGCGAAACGGAAAACCGAATTGTTTTGTTATAAGCAGGAAAAACTTCCTGCATGGTTTAAGCCGCTTTATGCAGATTCTTACACACAATTCATGACAGACTTTCTGCCTGATACGGAAGGCTTGGCAGAGTGGAAACATGCCGGATATAAAAGTCTTGTTTCTACACAGGAACGAGCATTGCTTGAGATGCTGTATCAGGTACCTCTTTCTGTTACTCCTGAGGAAGCATTTGAAATAATGCAGCTTATAACAGCCATAAAACCAGCTCTGATGCAGAAACTTCTTGAAAGCTGCAAGTCTGTAAAAACAAAAAGACTTCTTCTGTGTCTGGCTGAATTATGCGGACATCAGTGGTTTACCCGGCTGAAAACTGAAGATATAGATTTAGGTTCCGGGAAACGTGAAATCGCAAAAGGTGGAAAATTATACACAAAATATAATCTTGTTTTGCCGGAAGGATTGGAAACCTTATGATAAACGAAAAATATATTGAACAGGTAAAACTTCTTCTTGAAGTTCTGCCTGTAATTGCTAATGAAAAATGTTTTGCACTGAAAGGTGGAACGGCAATCAATATGTTTTACAACAATTTACCGCGCCTTTCTGTTGATATTGATTTGGTTTATGCAGTTATTGAAAATAGAGAAGATTCTTGCATTCACATAAATGAAGCCTTGCAAAGGCTCAAAACAGCTTTTACAAAATTAGGGTTTTCAGCAAATATAACCGGAACTCATGTTGAAAAGAAAATTATCTGCTTACTTACAAACAGCATTGTGAAACTTTGGAAAGATTAAAAGCTGATTTAATATCGAGGCTAAAAACTCACTACCGGTTTATAAATGACTTTGTTCAGCTTAAAGCAGATTTTTCTACGAGTCCTTTTCCTGAAGCAGAGAAACTTCCTGCTCTTCAGTGGAAACTAAGGAATCTGAATGTTCTCAAAGAAAAAGATTTTGATAAGTTCGAACAGCAGAAAAAAGAACTGGATATAATCTTCTTGAAATAAAAAAGAGCGCCATCGCAACACCGCTCTCATAAGAAACACAAAATAACGTGTTCCCTGCAGGATGCAAGCCATCCGTTAGAAGTGTACCCAGATTGCTGGACAAATAAAGTTCAATTTTAGGGATGCACTTCAGATGCGGGACTGCAAGCGAGCAGCAAAACCAAATTGTATCTGTAAGACTAATTCTCCCTGCCTGCCGGTTACTGCGCGGATTCGCACTTCTGCAGAATGCGGGGAATACAATGCGATACAAGCGGCGGATTTATGCCGCAGCCAAGTATTTAGCTCCGTGCAAGTGCATAAAGATTTAGCCGGGCAGCTGCGGCTCGTTGAAGCGGCAAAAGTATAATTCCGAAAATTGAAAAAACGTTTTTACCTTACGGAAGATTTATCCGATAAAAAACGCCGGAGTTCGTTGCATTGTCATGTAAGCTCAATCATCCGTAAAAACGGAGATTTTATCGTTCACAACAAAATGCACAAGTCCGGCGTTTATCTTAAATCCCATTAAATGCCGCAAAATATCGGCGGCATTTAAATCCGATTAAAATGTTACTCCGCAGTCGGCAGGATTTCTATCCGAAACCAAAATCGGTTGTGAGGATGTGCCGCCTGCAAACGTTACTTTCCCGCCGGATACGGCACTTGAAGTACCGTCATACCAGTTGTAAACGGTTGCTCCGTCTGTAAATAAACCGCTCACATCTACGGAAGTTCCGGTTATGCCGATTGCAACCTTATTGCTTCCAGCGGCACCGGTATACGAGCGTTTATATTTGGAACCGGTTCCGGCACCTACTGCAGGATTAAACTTACGGAATGTTCCGAGTTTTCCCCAATGTGCGGTAAGTTCGGAAGTTTTTGCTTCTGCAAGATTCATATCACCTCGTGTCATCATATCGCCGTCGCCGCAACCGGCATATGCTTTCTGACGATTGGATTCATCTCCGTAATAAATCTGCACACCGCCCGGAAGAAGCACAAGACCTGTTCCTACGTCTTTCATATCGCTTACCCGTGTCAAAGCTGTGTCGTGGCTTGAAATGTAACTAAGAACATTGTTGCGGTTTCCGTTTCCGTCGGAATCGGCATTATTATTTATGGAAAGATAGCTTCCCCAATTTTCCGGCTTTGGATAATTTGTCCTATAGTTGCCATCCCAAGCGTTTCCGCCGTTAAAACTAAAGTTAATCATGGAATCGAATTTTCCGATGCTATAATAATCTCCCGTACCTGCAGTTGAAGTCCAGCCCCAGCATTCACCCGTCATCCAGAAGTTTTCATCCCAGTTTTTTGCACCGGAATCGTCAGCTTTGGCAGTGTCATTACGCCATGCTTCAAGAGCGGACTGACAAGCGTCTTTGAGCTGTCCCCAATACTTAGGCTCAACGTGTTTTGCAGTGTCGCAGCGGAAACCGTCTATACCGAATTCTCGCACCCAAGACGAAAGCCAAATTATCTGATACTGAACAGGAGGAACGTTTTGGTCGGTTCTCCAGTTTCCGGTTTTTGAGTACCAGTCTACATTCGCTACGGCAGGAACCTTGTAGGCATCGTAATCGGATGAGGTTTCCTGACTCCACTTTGTAACGAGAACCGGAGCTAATCCGACACTTGCCGGAAGTTCCGATTTTACATCGGGAAGACCTCCGCAAGAACCGCCGTATTCATCACCAGTCGCATATCCAAAGGAGCGAATCCACGGACCCCACCATGATTCCCAAAAATTGTTAGTCCACTGGACAGTGTCGTTTGCGTTCCACTTACCTCCGACTTTTTCAAGCCAGCCATGCTCCGTATGGGAAGTTTGCCCGTGATTGTAGGTAATCATGTCTTCGGTATTGTTATATCCCACGTGGTTCATGACAATATCCATTACGACACGAATTCCATTTCGATGACAGGTCTGAACAAATGTTCTGAACTCTTCAACGGTTCCCATGTTTCTATCCATATAAGTCCAGTCAAGTGCGTAATATCCGTGGAACGCATAATGAGGGAATTTCATACCTTTGCCGGAAACCCAACCGTGAACCTGCTCGTAAGGCGCGGTAATCCAAATTGCGTTTACGCCGAGTTTTTTGAAGTAATCGATGTTATCTGTAAGACCTTTTATATCGCCTCCATGAAATGTAGCAACATTTTCATCGCCCGTAAGAGCATTCTTCCTGTAATAAGAATGATCGTTTAAAGTATCTCCGTTTGCAAATCTATCCGTCAAAACGAAATATGCATTTACATTATCCCACGTAAAGAAATCCGTCGATTCCTTTACTATGCTAAGGACGGAAGAATCGGAAGCGGTTCCTACTTTGTTGGTTACGCTTGCCTGTACGGTGATGGAATCCCCTTGCGAAAGTCCGAGAGATTTGACGGAAATCGCAAGCACATTATCGCTAAAATCCGAATAGCCGTAGGTTTTTGAAATCGCACCCGTTATGGAAACGTTTGCAGCAGTTATAACCGAATTTCCGTCCGATAGTTTAACCGTTATCGTTCCGTTTACGGGAACGGATTTTCCGGTACCCGGCGTAATTGTTACGGAAGGTGCTACGGGAACGGGCGGCGTTGTAGGATCTTCATCGTAGAAAGCTCCGGCCGCGCCTGATACTCCTTTTGCGTCATACCAGAAAGTTATGCTCTTGTGCGATTCTATAGGGGTGCCCTTCCCATTCAATATGAATTTAATTTCTTCTCCAACTTTCAGTTTTTTCGGAACCAAAGTTGTTTCATACCAGTCGCTGTTATTTTTCAACCCCGCAGCAGGCAGCATCTTTACACCGGGATACTCAGCGGCACTAGTTACGTTTGGAGAACTATTAGACCAGGCCCAAATATCCGGTGCGGAATCAGCAGAAACATAAATTTTAAATGGCGCAGGCGGGATTTCAGGTTCCCCTACGGTAATTTTAATAACCGAAGGAGCAGGAGAGGGATTTTCGGAAACAGCCGATGTTCCGTCATACCAGAATGTACCTGATTTTCCGGTGATGTCAGAACCGATCCAATTCAATTTGAATTTAATGATTTTTCCGGTTGCGTATTTCGTGTAATCAATCATGTACCAGCCGGAAGGCTCTGCCATATATTCCGTAGTTGCAGGTACAAGCGTCGTCGCGGCGGAAGGAGTCTCCCATACGCCGCCCGCCATTTTTGAAAGCGCAACACCTTTGTCTTCCCAAGCCCATATATACGGAGCGGACGATGCTTTTACAAAAATAATTGTCTTACCCGCAAAGTTTGAAGTATCCGTAATATGGACATCAGTTGAAGCTCCCGATTGAATGGATATATCTTCTTCCGCAACAACATTCCCGGAAGCATCCAATACTCGGACTTTCCGATTTCCGGGACAAGCCGTCAAATCGAAATCTTCCGAAGGAGCGGAAACTTTTTTAAGTTTGGAAGCAATATCGGTAACCTGCACCGTATAGCCGGATATGCTTTTTGCGGAAACCGAAACAGTTCCGTATGCAAGCACATATTTTTCTGCCGATTTAAGGCTTCCCACTTTAAAATCTTTTGCAATAGATTCGGAATCAATCAGCGCGCTGTGCGTATCCGTAGGAATTGCGGCTTCTATTCCGGATTTTTGCTCATCCGTAAGAGAAGAAATATCCACTCCTTCCGCTAAAAGAGAATTGTAAACTTTTCCTACTTTGCTGGTAGTCCAGTTTACGGCAACTGAATTAAGACCGCTTTTTATATCCGTTACGGCATACATTACGGCACCGTCGATAATATCCGTGCCTTTATACGCTTGCATTGCCACAACGCGGTTTTTTCCGACAGGAATTCTTTCTACGGTTACATCGGCTTTTCCGTTTGAAGCGTCACTTTCCGCAGTAAGCGGGGTGCTTATGCCTACACCCGAAACCGTTACTTTTACTTTGTTGATTTCCGATACATCCATACTGCGGTTTACATCTTTTGCAATCGACAGACTTCCGTATTCGGTAGAATATTCCGTGCCGCCGTCCCCCGAATCCAAAGAAATACCTTTGCATCCGGCGAACAAAACCGCAAGAACCGCTGAAAATGTCAAAAACATTTTTACAACATTACACTTTTTCATCCTTCTTTTCCTCGTAATGAATCTTTTTTCTACAGTGAACTGCGCCTGCCGGAAACGAATTTCTTGCAGACGCAACCGAATATTTCTATAAGACAAGCTGCCGACGGCGGAAGAAAGGACGTATATAAAAACACTAGCTTTCGTCCGCCTGTCTGCCGCAGATTTTACGGATAAAAAACACCTGCATTTAGACTATTTAAGATACATTCCGCTTTCTCCTATTTTTCCGCTAACCTCGCAGCCTTTCAGGCTTGTGTTCACATAGACGCGCATATTATCTTGTTCACAACCCGATGTTGAAAGGGAACCACCGTTTGGAACATTCTTGGAATCCCCTGTAATAACATCGACGTAAGTTCCTCCGGGAAGATTAGAGAACGTCGCGTCAGCGTTTATTGCAACAAGCGCAAAACTGTCTACAGTATCGTCTGTATATCTTCGTTTGAACGATATTCCGCCGGAACAGTCTGCAACCGAATACTGCCCTTTTCGTAGCGCAGGAATGGCGCGGCGAATCTTGTTAAGCCTTATTATGTGCTGGGCAAGAGGATGATTCAAAGTGGCGGCTACCGTTCCGCTTGCCGAGAATTCTCCAAAATCCGATGCGATTACGTTTCCTTCAAGGTGTGTTCCAAAGTAGGCACGCCCCGACATTTCAAGACTTGTCCGAGTGTTTGCAGGATCAATTGGAAGACCCTTTTTGAACTCGATTTCAGAGCCATAATAAATGCATGGAATTCCCCTGAACGTGAACATCAAATTCAGTTTGTCGGGCCAGCTTCCACTAAACCGAGCATTTTCGGGAGCGCTGTCGGGAGCGTAGTCGTGGCTGTCAACGTAGGTGACGTTCCAAGTCGCATCGTTGAAGTCAGAATCGTTCGTGCCTACCGCAGTATTGAATGCGTCCTCTGTAGAATTGAACGCCCAGTGCATTGGGAAGTCAATCTGATCAAGATAACTTCGTTTTGAATAGTCAGGCTGGTGGTAGTCGTTTCCATTCAAAAGGTGATTTGCTATTCCGCCTGCCCAAGATGGATGATCATAGCCACTTTTGTAAAATGTAAAATGCGCGGAGGCGGAGGCACTGTTCGCATCGGCATCCGTAGAACTCCATGCAAACGTTTCTGTTTCTTTCCAAGTATAGAATGAAGGCGAAAGAGCCGGAACTCCCTCGTTCCACCTTCCGCGGTATCGGGCGCAAGTTTCTCCAAATATGTAGAAATTTTCTCCGCCTGCTTCCATGAATGCCGGAATAAATTCTTTGTTGAAAGTAAGGCGGCTTATATGCTTTACAGTGTCGATTCTGAATGCGTCCACACCCATGTTTATGTATTTTACATAACAGTCTTTTAGATAATTAAATACGGCTGGATTTTCCGTGTTCAAATCAACGCAGTCGCCTGCCATCTGTCCCAATTGGCAAAGTTCGCTGTTCCAATCAATCATTTTTGCATGGTGGTAGATTTTTTCAGTGTCGATTGAATCTTCCTTCATGGCATTGATTCTTGCAGCGTACTGATACGCTCCCTTCGCTTCGCTATATGAGGATTCTCCTGTCATGGCAAGCCCTGCCATAAGTTTTTGATAGGCATTTCCATCTGTCGCGACGCTCATAAAAGGACTCCTGGGCGTAGAATCCGGCGTAGGAACGTCAGGATTCACATAATGCGTTGAATCTTTATTGAACATCCTGAAAAGATTTTTCTCGCCAAAATTTCCGGTGTGGTTCAACACTATGTCCTGAATAACTTTTATTTTCTTTGCGTGGCACGCATCAATCAAATCCTGATATGTAAATCCGGTGGATTCATAGCGCGGATCGACGGTAGAAAAATCGTAGGCATGGTAGCCGTGATAGTCGATACCGGATGCATTTTGAACAACCGGAGTAATCCATATCGCCGAAAAGCCAAGTGCCTTTATGTAGTCGAGTTTTTCCGCAAGTCCTTTAAAATCTCCTCTCCAGCCGCAATCGCCCGTAGAAAACTTAAGATACTCTCCGCCCTCGTCCCAACAGTATTCATTATTTGAGGGATCTCCGTCGTAAAAGCGGGTTGTCATAAGGAAGTAAATTGTCTCGTCTCGGAAATCACCTTGTGAAGACTCAACCATGCTCACCGTCTTTGTAACCTGGGTTGAAGGCGCTCCGTCGTCGTCCTTCACAACAAGACCTATAATCACTTTTGCGCCCGTAGAATTAGGCATCTCGACAACGATTGACGAAGTTCCCTGTCCGGACTTTATTGACGCACCTGTTACAGTCCAAATCCATGAAGTTATAGTCCCGCCGTTTTGGTCATACGAGTTTTCGGCTGAATATGTTTTTTCAGCACCAACTACAGAGGCTCCGGCACCTTTTATCACAGCCACAGGCGGAAGATTTTCGTTGTTGGTCGTAAGAGTTACAGTCTTTTCTGAAGAAGCGTTTCCCGCAATATCATACACGATGCATTTTACTTCGTAAGTGCCATTTTTATATTTTGCAGAATCCCAGACAGCATTTCCTGCGGAGGTTTTTCCTGAAAGACTGACAGTGGATATCTTGGTTCCGTTTATGGAAATATCTGCGCGGTCAAGATTAAGGTTGTCCGAGGCGGAAACTGTAAATTTTACCTCACCTGAAACTGTTCCCGTTTTGTCTGAAACAAAACTTTCAAGAACAGGCGGAACGGAATCTTCCGGATTATATTCCGTCCATTTTCCGTTAGAGTACCACCAGACGCCTGCGGTACGGCTCAAGTTGGAAGTCTTTCCTTCCCAATCGTCTCCTCCATTGGGTTTAAAAATCAACTTTGAGGACTTGGCAGGAATTTCGTAAGTGTACCAGCCGCCGCCTTCGTCCTGCATTTCCACAGTGACTTTTTCCAAAGTAGAATTTCCATTATCCCAAAGGTAAACATACTTGTATTTCGCATGAACGATGATTTTGTCATCGGAGCCTGTCGAGCCGGAACCGCCTGTGCTGCCCGAGGGTTCCCCTACGGTAATAGTAATACCCGCCGGTGCAGGAGATGGATTTTCAGAAACAGCCGATGTTCCGTCATACCAGAAAGAACCCGCTTTACCGGTGATTTCACTTCCTATCCAATTCAATTTGAATTTAATGATTTTTCCGGTTGCGTATTTCGTGTAATCAATCATGTACCAGCCGGAAGGATTTTCCATATATTCTGCTGTTGCGGGAACCATTTTTGTAGCAGCGGAACTGGTGCCCCATGTACCGCCGGCAGCTTTTGAAAGTTCAACTCCGCCGCCTTCTTCCCACGCCCAAATATCCGGCGCGCTGACAGATTTTACAAAAACAATTGTCTTGCCTTCAAGATTTGAAGCATCCACATATCCGACGGAAACTTTTGTTGTTTTCCCCGATGTAACCGGGATTTGCTTTTCTGCAGCAACTTTTCCTGTGCCGTCCAATACTCGGACTTTCCAGCTTCCCGGACAAGCCGCCAAATCAAAATCTTCGGAATCCGAAGAAACGGTTTTAACTTTGGAAGCAATATCGGTAACCTGCACCGTATAGCCCGATATGCTTTTTGCGGAAACGGAAACCGTTCCGTATGCAAGCACATATTCTGCCGGAGTTTTAAGGCTTCCTACTTTAAAATCTTTTGCAATAGATTCCGCGTCAATAAGAACACTGTGCGTATCGGAAGGAATCGCGGCTTCCAAGTCGGCTTTATCTGTGTCCATAAGAGCGGAAATATCTACGCCTTTGGCTAAAAGCGCGTTGTAAATCTTTCCTATTTTGCTGGTAGTCCAGTTTACGGTAACTGAATTAAGACCGCTTTTAATATCCGTTACTGCGTACATTACGGCACCTTCAATTTCATTTGCGCCGTTATATGCTTGAAGTGCAACAATGCGGTTTTTGCCTACAGGAATCTTTTCTACAGTTATGTCTGTTTTTCCGCCGCTCGCCGTACCTTCCGCCGTAAGAGGGACTGTTATACCCGTACCTGAAACCGTTACTTTTACTTTGTTGATTTCCGATACATCCATACTGCGGTTTACATCTTTTGCAATCGACAGACTTCCGTATTCGGTAGAATATTCCGTGCCGCCGTCCCCCGAATCCAAAGAAATACCTTTGCATCCGGCGAACAAAACCGCAAGAACCGCTGAAAATGTCAAAAACATTTTTACAACATTACACTTTTTCATCCTTCTTTTCCTCGTAATGAATCTTTTTTCTACAGTGAACTGCGCCTGCCGGAAACGAATTTCTTGCAGACGCAACTAAACTTTTCAAAATCTTTTCAAATTAACACAACCGGGAGCGGCTGGAAATAATCGTTTCCGGCACTCCCGAAATAGTTTTACGGCTGCGGATTAAAATCTCCGCTGATGCCGCCGGTACCATCCGTATCCTTTACGATAATCGTAATTTCACCGGAAAAGATTTCCGCAGTTTTGTTGCCGGTCGCAGAAGCAAGCGTATTTGTAATCTTAACCTTGTATTTGGACGTGCCTACGTTATCCGTTTTAGGGGTATAAGTTTGATTTTTTTCACCGGACAGCTCCGCGCCGTCTTTGTACCACTGATAAGAAAGAACTCCGCTGTCGGAAACCGTTGCCGTTACGCTCAAAGGTGTTGCGCTTTCCCCTTTACTGTAAACGGCATCTGGGGATATAGCTGAAATAACGGGAACAGCGGCATTGGTTTTGTCGGGATCGTTTACGGTTATGACGGCTTCCGACGATGTGATTTCCGCATTTTTGTTGCCGGTCGCAGACTCAAGATTGTTTAGAATCTTAACCGTATATTTAAATGTTCCTATTGTATCCGTTGCGGGTTTGTATTCAGCTTTATCCGCTCCGGATATTTCCGTTCCGTCTTTGTACCATTTATAAGAAAGTTTACCGCCGTCGGAAACAGTGGCAGATACGCTCAAGACGGCTGCAGTGTCGCCTTTTTTATATGTGGCACCTTTCGGCTGTTCGTGAATCTTAGGGGTTTGTGCATTTACAAGCTCTTTTACGCTAATAACGGCATTTTTGGAAACTACAGTTGCAGACTTTGTGCCGCCGTCTCCGTTATCGGTAATCGTATTGGTTACTTTTACGTAATATGTAAACTCTCCGGCAGTATCGGTTTTGGGCGTGTAAGTTCGATTCGTTGCGCCGGACAATTCCGCGCCGTCTTTGTACCATTGATATGTCAAAGTGCCGCCGTCGGTAGAGGCCGCAGTAACGCTCAAAGGTGTTGCGCTCTCTCCTTTATTGTAAGACTTGCCCGCCGGTTGTGTCGTAATTGAAGGCTCTTTGGCATTGGTCTTTGACGTATCTACCACGCTGATATTCACCGTATTTGAAAAAGTTTTCGCCGTTTTATTTCCGGTTGCAGAGTTATTGGTATTCGTCGCTTCAACTTTGTAAGAGTGTTGTCCTATTAAAGACGTATCTACTTTATAGCTGGAGCCGGTTGCACTGTGAAGAGGACTTTCATCGCGGTACCATTGATAAGATACCGAACCTCCGTCCGAAACTTCCGCTTCTACAGTCAAAGTTTTTTCGGCACCTAAAGCACATTCTCCGCCGATGGGTTGTGTTTTAAATACCGGTTTTGCGGCATCTATAAGTTCCACAACATTTTTTACGGTAACGGTGATTTCATTGGAATCAACATAATTTGTAGAATCACCCGATTTATTGGTTACCCTTACAAAAAATTTGTATTCGCCGGGCACATTAAGATTAAGCACGTAAGTATCGCTGGTCGCATTGTGAATAATAGCACCGGCTTTATGCCATTGATAACTTAGTGTACCGCCGTCCGTAGATTTTGCCGTAACTTTAAGATATTTTCCGACCGCTCCTACCGCGTAAGTAAGGTCTTGAGGTTGCTCCGTAATCTCCGGCTTTGCAGCAGCAGAACCGGAGGAATTCGAACCTCCAGAATCGGAACTGACGATAGTGTTTGTGCAGGAAACAGCCGTCATCACCAGCAAGGATACAAACAACCCTTTTGTCAAACTTTTGACTTTTTCACTTTTCATTTTTTCCTCCAGAAATAATTATTATTGCAACCGTATGATTTGCTCATACGGAGAATTTACAAATACTCGTTATTATACACGCTAAAAACTTGCTATTGTTAATATTTTTGCTTGGGGTATAAACATATTCGGGAGCGGGATTCATCCGCAGAATTTTCAAAATGTTCATAATTCTCATTCCACTTTATTTAATATTCAAATCTCGAGTTTTACAAACCCGACAAAATATTCTTCCAAAGAGGCGGAAATCTCTTTAAGCAGGGAAAACCGCCCAAAATTCGAAAGCCGCAACTTTTAATGGATTATTCAAACTCCGCATTCCGCCTAGTTAAACGAATATCCGATGCTTAAATCGGCACCCCAAATATACGGATAACCGAACTTAAAGCCCGGATCTATATACAAATGCCCGATTTTAAACGAAACACCGGCGGCGATTCCCGAATAAGGGGAAACACGCATGGTATTATCGACCGCAAATACGGAGATGCCTATATCGGTCTGAACGAAAGGAGCAATATTCTTTTGCCCAATCGGAATAAGCCATTTAGCATAGGTAAAAGTATTAAAAGAAAGACAGTTTTTAAAATTGTCGGTATACGTAAAATCAAATCCGCCCCGCAATTCCTTAAAAACCGATATGTCATGGATAATCGGATAATCCGCCTGTACACCGATATTGAACGAATAACCTTCGGGACTCATCATACTTGTCCCCGCATGACCGCCCAATCTGAAAGGCGCGCTTTCCGCATAAATGCCTGCAACGGCAAATAGCGAAATAAACAGAATAAACCTAAACTTTTTCATAATAACCTCATTAAATGATTGTGATTAAATGCAGCATAAAACTTTTTTATTTATCTGCCGGTCTTGAACCTATAAAATCATAGTAAGGGTGAATTTTTATTCTGTCAAATATTTTTTTACAGGGAAGATAAAAAGCGCGGCTGAAATATTACCGCCACCAAAATCCATAGATAAAAGATAGTCGCGATTGGAAAGATTTGCAGAGCTGCCGCATTTACGGGATTGGCTTACGGTTCGGATGATTTGGTGAAAAGTGCTTGAAAAAATATTACGCAATGGTGTATGTTGGAAGAAATAGAGTTTTTTTATTGTTAAAGTAAGTTTTGAGAAATTCCAACTTTCAGGCTTTATTATATAGAGTTTAAATTGCAACAAATGTCGTAGGCAATAGATACATCCTCACGTACTAATGCAACAAACTATAAACTTTGCAATTTATTTAGTAATTGTACTTTAAGGAATTTGTAATGAATCATTGGATGCAGTTAAGTATCGAATACGCAAATCAGAGAAATTATCTTGACCATTTATTCCGTGTATATCCTACAATTCCGGACGGAATTCGAGATATAGATGAAAACCGTTGGGAAGCCGTCACAGATGCCTTCAATGCAATGGATAATATTTCCTTGGTAACCCATTTATTGTATCTTGATTTATTTCCAATAAAAGATTCCTATGTCGCCTTTTTGAAGAGAGATCATAATGCTATAGAACGGAATCCTGAAACGATAAATAGATTATGCGGTCGTTTATATGAGATGGGATTGGACAAAATATTTGAAAAATGTTCTGAACCTAAAGAAACAAATAGGCAAATTGGACCATTATTTAAACCTTCCTTAAAATGCAACAGTTGAACAAAGTGTGAACTTTGGAAACTGTTGCATTAATGCGCGAAACGCGCATACGTCAACAAGCAAGTTTTCGAAAGAAAACTTGACAGGTAAGGTGAGCGACTTTATTTTAGTCGCTCACCTTAACCTTGGGTAAATTCAAAAGCCTTAGGAATAGCACCTGTCGGTATAGATGAATTTATGAATACTACAAAAAATGCAATTTTGAATGTTAGTGATGCTGAAATGCAATTATGGGCAAAAGAGCATTTAGGCTATGATAGAAATAAAGGACTTGATTTTGTTGCCCGTTTTAACGGCAAATATGTTATCGGCGAAGCTAAATTCTTAACGGATTTCGGCGGACATCAAAATGCTCAATTTGAAGATGCAATTTCTACGATTATGGTGCCAAATGTCAATGCGATAAAGATTGCTATACTTGACGGAGTTTTATACATAAAAGGTAATAATAAAATGTATAATTATCTTACGGAAACATATTCTAATGAAAATATTTTAAGTGCTTTATTATTAAGAGATTTTTTATATTCAATATAGGATTAAAAACATGGAACTCTTTTATTCCGGAAAAAAAGATAGAAATGAAATTTTAAATATGTCTACTCCGTATTCATTTTCTAAAAAATGGAATACTAAACGGAATCTATTAATTGAAGGTGATAATTTTTTGTCTATGTATTCATTATTGCATCACTATTCTTTAAAAGGAAAAATTGATCTCATCTATATCGATCCACCGTTCTCAACAAACAGTATATTTACTATAGGAGATGAGAGAGCAAGCACAATTAGTTCAAGTAAGAATGATAAAATCGCCTATCAAGATATATTGGTCGGAGAATCCTTTATAGAATTTTTACGTGAACGCCTGATACTGGCCTATGAATTACTTTCTGAAAAAGGTTCTCTTTATCTACATATCGATTATAAAATTGGGCATTATGTTAAAATTATTTTGGATGAAATTTTCGGTATTGAAAATTTTAAAAACGATATTACACGCATAAAATGCAATCCGAAAAATTTCACAAGACGGGCGTATGGAAATATTAAAGATTTAATCTTATTTTATACAAAATCAAAAAATGCTATCTGGCATGAACCTTGTGCGCCATTTTCAGAAGACGATATAAAAAGATTATATAAAAAAGTAGATAAAAATGGACGCTTGTATACAACAATTCCGCTTCATGCCCCTGGAGAAACTAAAAACGGAGTAACTGGCGGTGAATTTAATGGAATAAAACCGCCCGTAGGGCGGCATTGGCGTTCCGATCCAAAAGAACTGGAAGAATTAGATAAGCAAGGTTTAATCGAATGGTCGCCAAATGGAGTTCCACGCAAAATTATTTATGCAGATGAACAAAAGGGAAAGAAAATACAGGATGTTTGGGATTTCAAAGATTATCAGTACCCCGTATATCCGACAGAAAAAAATCTTGCACTCCTTAAATTACTGATTCAAGCATCTTCCAATCCGGATAGTATTGTATTGGATTTCTTTTGCGGATCAGGTACTACATTGATAGCGGCTCAAGAATTGGGGCGCCAATGGATTGGGATTGATAAATCAAAAGAAGCAATAAAAATTGTGAAAAAAAAATTATCTTATTGCCAAAATGAATTGTTCTCGGTGATGGAATATGATTATTTATCACTAAATCCAGGCATGACAAATGAGTTATCGGTTGCTAATCAATAAATGAGGTTTATAGTTATGACAATAAAAATGACAAAACTATTCTTTCAATCACCGGAATTCCTTAGAAATGTTAATGCGACAGTAGGAGATTCTTTTATTCACGATTATTCATATGCAGTTGCTTATTGGAGTGCAGGCGATATTTTAGTTAATAACGCATTGGAAGGAGAGAAAGACAAACGCGATAGTCTATTTTATCCGATTTGTTTTATGTACCGGCATTTCATTGAACTAACATTAAAGCAATTGATCATTTATGCAGAAGAGTTTTATGAAAAAACGGAAATTCTTAGCTACGAAGTTCGAAAGTATACTAAACCTAAAAAGCAATTGGAAGCAACTCATAGTTTAGAAAACTTAGTAAATCGACTAATAGATGTTTTAATATGTGTTTCAGAAGAACATTTTGACGATGAAATAAAAAAAACAATACTTGAATTTCATAGTATTGATCCGGTCGGTCAAACCTTCAGATATCCAACTAACAGAAAGCACGAGAAATCATTTTCTCAAGTGCAGAATTTTAACATAGCTACGATTAAGGCAGAAATTAATAAAGTGGCAGAATATTTTATGGGAATAGATGCTTATCTTGAGCATTATATGACAATGGCTGATAGTATGATCAGCGAATATTAATTCCCTTTATAATCGCTCTTTCCATCTTTTTAAACTGCTTTTACACAGTGTTTTCAGAAAAATCCGCCAGCTACTGAATGCCGTTTGCACAATTTATTTTTTTTGAATTCTTGACATGTCATACGAGTGCCCTTATTATGATTGCATATATAAAATAGCGTTTTTACCTATTCTATACTTCGTCAGCTGCACATTTTAGAGTAAAACAGGAGATCTTCATGAACAATAATATTCCTCGACCGCCTAAGTCTCTTTTTATTGTGAACATGTTTATTTATTGCGGTGTGTTCATCTTTATCTTTTTATATGCATGGTATGTACAGATTGTTCCCCGCCAGGAACTTGTCAAAATTGCACTGGCACCGCCGACTGTCATTGCATTTATTGTGACTATCATTTTTCCGTTGATTCTGTATAAAAAAAAGTATGCATACGATACTCGCATGGCAAGAAAACGCTGACGGGGTTGACCGGGCAAATAAGGCTATCGCACTGTATTCCAAGCTGAGTATTGTAGTGCCGATTCTGATTGCAACCGTTATTCCTGTTATTTCACTCATCTGGGTCGGAATCAATTCCGCCATCAAATTTACGGCAGCTATTTTCACTTCGACGGGCTGTCTTTTTTTTGTTTCACTCTTTTTCTATGTAATCTGGATACAAAAATTTGAGCAGTATCTGAAGTTTATCCCGTTGGAAAAAAAATACATCACTATGTCATATACGACGCGAGGTATGCTGGTAAGCTTTTTTCTGTTTGCCGGACTTTTGTTTTTGACTATTGCCCCATTTTTAGCATCCGTATATAACGGTTTCGACATTACCTATACTCTGATTCATTCTCTTCTGCCGCTTGCAATTATAGTGCTTGCGGGTGCTCTCTTTGTAAATTACAGCCTGTACAAAGGCGTAAACGATAAAATAGAAGATATCCTTGTCTTTACCGATAAGCTTTCGGTCGGGGATTTTGTTGCGGATCATCTTGAAATGAACCGCCGTGATGTATTCGGTTTACTGGTAGGCAACGTTAACCGCTTTTATGATAACACAGTTGTCTTACTGACCGGCGTAAAGAATAATACCGATGCAATGCACAGTTCCATCGATACCCTTTCTGTCAATACTTCGCAGAGTGCGCATTCGGTGGAGCAAATCAATACGACAATTAAAAATGTCACGGAACAGGCAGTAAACCAGGCTGCAAGTGTGAGCGAAACGACTGCTTCCGTACAAGGAATCATCAGCACCATCGAACGGCTCAATAGCAGTATCGAAATACAGGCGGCGAGTGTGGCACAGTCTTCTTCTTCCATAGAAGAAATGGCAGCTAATATTGCTTCAATCACACAGACGCTTGAAAAAACCGATGAGGCTATTAAGAATCTTGCGTCTGCTACAAATGACGGGCGGACAACGCTTGTCAACTCTAATGCGGTTACGCAGAAAATAGCCGAAGAATCGGGGGGACTGATCGAAGCAAGCAATGTTATTCAAAATATCGCAAGCCAGACAAACCTTCTGGCAATGAATGCTGCAATCGAAGCGGCTCACGCGGGAGATGCCGGTAAAGGCTTTGCCGTAGTTGCCGACGAAATCAGAAAGCTTGCCGAAGAGTCTTCTGCGCAAGGAAAAAACATTACCGCGACACTTAAGCTGCTCGGCACTGAAATCGAAGGCTTATCGCATTCATCAAAAACAGTTGAAGAAAAATTCAATACGATTTTTGAGTTATCAGAGCAGGTTAAAATGATGAGTACCACTGTTATGGATGCGATGAAAGAGCAGGATAACGGCAGCCGTGAAGTATTAACCGCAATAAAAAATATCAATACTGTCACCCGTGATGTCAAAAACGGATCTCAGGAAATACTCAAAGAAGGAATGCAAGTTTCCAATGAAATGCGGAAACTCGATGACCTGACAAAAACGATTACATCAAGTATGAGCAGTATGACAAGTGAGGCCGTGCATATCAATAATGCGGTACAGGAAGTGAATGCCATTACCCAGCAGAACAAACAGGCTGTTATGGGACTTGCAACGGAAGTTAATAAATTCAAAATATAGAGATCGCCTCTAAAATCTGAAATTTTTGGAGGGACACTTGATTTTAGATACCGGTCTGTCTGACATCCGCTTACTCTGTATTCCGCACAAAAGCAGAGCCGGCTTGAAGCGGATGTTAGGTGATAATTCCTTTCTCAACTAGAAATTCAGCAACACCATCGTTATCATTTGTCCCGGTTACAAACTTTGCAATTGTTTTCAATTCATTGATTGCATTTCCCATTGCCACGGTATTTTTGCAAAATTTGAACATTCCAATGTCATTGTAGTCATCACCGAAACAATATATATCATCGGAACCGATTTTATATTTCCTGGAAATTTCATCAATTGATTTCTCTTTTGACGCATTTTTATCCATATATTTGAATCAATGTTTTTGAATCCGTCTCTATTACATTACAAACACTGTTAAATTTTTCATTTAAATAATTCAAATCCGAATAAGAATTTATCAATATCTTGTTCGGATTTTTTTGAAGTAACTCCGACTCTGTGATAATTTCGGGACCGGCATCTACAGAATAAAAATTCTTAAAATCAAAACCGGAAGATGAAAACCATGTATCATTATCTTCAATAGAAACTACAGCAGTCTCATCATTTTCTTTTATGTAATAAAAAATTTCATTAAAGATATTTTTTTTATAAAATGAGAAAAAGTTACGCCATCAAAACAACGTACGAGTGCGCCATTATAATAAATAGTATCTGCCGGAACGCCGATTCTTTGAATCTTATAATCTATGCTTCTTGGAGGACGAGCCGTCGCTATTACAATTTTATGACCGGCAAGATAAAGTTTCTGAACAGCGTTTTTATTGGATTCGGATATTTCCTTTTTAGAATTTAATAAAGTTCCATCTAAATCAAATACGAATAATATGTCTCCTCCACACTTCCCGTGCGGGATGTCCATCTAACTTCCGCCTAAACTGCTTCCCCAAGGGGAATGTCGGGTTGAAGGGGGTGTTAGGTTTCTTTTTTATTGAAATAATATATGCCATTTTTCTCAAGCTCTTCCCGTACGTATGAAGCTACTTTTAGTACTTCAAGAATATATTCGGGAGCAGAACCTTCAACTTTATGTTTCTTTATTTCTTCAGTATGATTCTTAATATAACTAAGTAAATATCTATGGGCGTTTTCTTTTGCACCTTGTCTATGTCCATTACTTAAAAACAGATTAAAACTATCATCAACAAGCCAAGCATTTCCGTTGATATTTTCATTATTTTTGTGTCGATATAGTAGATTTGTAAAAACAACAACATCAACTCTAGAGTATGTTTTCGGATCTTCAAATGGCTTAGGTGTGAATAGACCTTCATTTTCAAAAAGGTAGTACCACCATTCTTGTATATTATGAATATCATCAAGTGCTACAAAAAATCACTCAGTATTTGGCTGAACTTTCAAAATTAGCCCCACAATTTTTGAAAGACCATTATGGAGCTAAAGATAACGCCTTTCACAAGCAAGAAGCCGAGTTTGCAGAATATCAGAACGAGGAACCGTTCGTAATCAGAAACTGGCGATACGACCGCGAGCAACAACTACCTCACTCATCTTATTTCCCCCACTGTCCCTCTTTGTCCTGCTGTATTTTCGCCAGCCGCGAAACATAATGTGCAACATGAGTTTGCACAATGTTTGTGATTGGGGCGGTGTAAAAGCCATCGTTATTACAGTCAGCAGTAAGGATTCTT
>CAUUVZ010000046.1:0-19818 GCA_963548875.1 uncultured Treponema sp.
GTTCTGTTCTGTTCTGTTCAAGATTGTGCTTCTCCCCAAACTCTTGTCAAGTGGCTTTATGTTAACACAGTTTTTCGGCTTTTGCAAATAGGGAAAGCGGTTGCTTTCGGCGGATTGAATTTTTCTAGAGTACAGCCGAATAACGAGCTTAACTATCCTGTCTCTACAGGTTAGCTTTGTGTCAGATCGAAATAAAAAGACCCAACTGCCGTAAAAGCAATCAGGTCTTTTATACTATCCGGGAATACGCCGGAATATTTCAATCATAACTTATCGATGCTGCACCGGACTTAGCGTTTTAAGCTCAGAGCTGTTTCAAGCAGCGTATCCGCCGTCTGAATCGTCTTTGCGTTCGACTGGAATCCGCGCTGAGTTACAATCATATCTGTCATCTGCTCGGAAAGATCGACGTTTGACATTTCAAGTGCGCCGGCAAGAAGTTTACCTTTACCTGCGGTACCGGACTCGCCGATACGCGCCTGTCCGCTGTTGTTTGTTTCTACATATGTGTTGTCGCCGGCTTTTTCAAGACCGCGGTCGTTCGCAAAAGTTGCAAGCGCAATCTGTCCGATAACACGGTTCGTTCCGTTGGAATATATACCGGTGATTATTCCGCTTGAATCAATCTTAAAATTATCAAGATAACCGAGCGTATATCCGTCCTGTGAATACGCTTTTGTCGTACTCTTTGAAGCGGACTGTGTAATCGTATTTCTCATGCTGCCGATTGTGCCGAGATTTATATTCATCGTCTGGCGGTAAGGATTTCCGTCCGCATCATTTTCGCTTTCAGGAACGGTATACGATGCTTGAATAATAATCTCGCCTTCTGCGGCGGACGCATTACCTGCTGCATCCGTAACGGATAAAAGCTGTCCCATGTTGTCAAAATTGACGATAAAGTTATCACCAGTGCCGTCTGTTGTGCCGAGTCCTACCCTGGTCTGTGTATAATCGGCATTATCCGCATCGACTTCCACACGTGCATTCCATGAATTGGGATTACCCGGAACGCGTGTAAAATAAATATTAAGCATATGCTCATTGCCGAAGCTGTCATATATCTTTTGATTTGTTGCCCAAGTTCCGCGCGCAATATCATCGGGACCTGCCCCCTCTGCAATTTCCGGAGTATTTTTATCGAGGTTGCAGGCATAGTGAATGTTTTCAGTCGCCTTTGCGGGATCCTTTGCACCTACCGGAATCACAAGGTCAGTCGGCGTTGAAGCGGTCTGAATAATTTGAGAGCCGTTTAAATCCTGCGCCATCCAACCCTGTACGCGCTGACCGTTTGCGGGATTTACCAGCGTTCCGTCGCGGTCAAGACCGAATACACCGTTTCTTGTGTAAAAATTTTCAGTTCCGTCTTTTAAGATAAAGAAACCGTTTCCTTGAATTGCGACATCGGTAGAAACACCGGTTGACTGCAAGTTTCCTTGAGTAAAAACTTGTTCAACTGTTGCAATCGTCATTCCCAAGCCGACATCTTTAGGGTTTACACCGCCTAATTCATCTGTAGGACGCGCCGCACCTGAAATTTGCTGTGAAATCATATCTTGAAAATTCACGCGACCGCGTTTAAAACCCGTCGTGTTGACGTTGGAAATATTGTTACCGATAACGTCCATTCTTGTCTGGTGGTTCTGCAATCCGGAAACGCCGGAATAAAGTGATCTCATCATAGTCTTAACCCTGCCTCTTTATTGACCTGTAAATTTTATTAGTTACCGTAAACGGATTTTATTTTATTCATGTCATAGTACATTCCGTTTACCATGACCTGCGGATTTTCACCGAGCGTCGCTGCTTCAACAAGTCCTTTTGTTACAGTATCTCCAAGTTCCACTTCAACCGTTTTACCGATTGTGGCAGAAGCATTTGAAGAATTAAGCATAGCCGCCATTTTGCTGAACGATTCATTCATATTCGTCATCTGCTCAAGAGATGAAAACTGCGCCATTTGCGCAATGAACTGCGTATCTTCCATAGGATTTGTCGGATCCTGATTCTGAAGCTGCGTTATAAGCAGTTTAAGAAAATCGTCCTTGCCGAGAGACTGACTTGTCTGGCGATTCCCCTGCGCAATCTGCTTATTAAAATTGTTTACTTCGTTGTCGACCGCAAACTTTTCATTTGAAGTCATAACAGTGTTTATCGAAGGAGTTGTGTTGATTTCGTTCATCATTCACCTCTTATCTATATTGTCGAAGTTTTACGCTACGATGTTTATAGAATTCGTTGCCGAAAAAGCAAATTCGGCGTTATTGTCCGCGACATAATCCGCATAAACAGGCTCTTCCGCATACGCTTTACCGGCTGCAAATGCTTTTCCCGCATCATTTTGTTCGCGCCCGTTCAAGTTTCCGCCGAAAGAATCGCTTCCTGCCATCGCAAGTTCGAATCCGGCATTCTCAAAACCGCTGTTTATAAACGCCTGACGCAGACTTTCAGAACTTTCCTTAAATGCATTGAACGCTTCCCTGCTTGCAACCGTAATTCTGCCGGTAAGAGTTTTATCGGAAATCTCAAGATCTATTTTTACATTACCAAGCGATTCGGGATGAAGAATGAGCTTAATCTGACCGGCATCGTTATCTTTTAAAACGATATTACCGGCTTTTACAAAATCGGCGGCGTTATTTTGCAGTTGATTTGACAGCATCGCCTGAAACGTAGAACTTGAAGCAGATGCAGTCTGCGCATTTGATGACGTCAGATTTTGTTGAATTCCGTCTGCAAGATTCATAGTCATTTCAGCGGCATTTTTACCGTCGTAGCGGATTTCCGTTTTAAGCCCGCTTTTTACAGAAAGTTTTTTATCATTGGAAGCCGCAACTTCGCCATCCTGACCTTGAGAACGCAGGTCGGTAACGGTGATTTTGCGCTCTTTATCCGAAGAAATCTTTTTCGCAGCAGAATTATGTTTGCCGCTCGAAAATTCTTTATCGGAATCGGACTGATTTTCAGTTTTTTCCGATGCATTCAGCAAGGCGGCAATATCGGAGCCCTGCAATTCAATATTTTCAGAAAGAGAAATATTTTCATCTTCCGCATCCGGATTGATTTTTAGGTCTCCTTCATTCAAATCGAATTTCGCTTCGCCGGAATCTTTTTGCTTATCGTTTAAGTATTTTGTAGTCTGTGCAGCTTGTTCCACCAAAACCGTAATTTTGTCCAATGAAATTTCCGCGGAGTTTTCAGACTTTTCTTCTGAATATTTTACGGATTTTGAAATTTTCTTTTTAGAAGTCGATTTTTCTGCATTTTTATCTGAAGAAGCCTTATCTTTTTTTATCCCGCGCTCTTCATTTTTTAAAGAAATTTGAGTTTTCTCGTCTATAAAAGATTCCGCCGGTTGTACGAAATCCTCTTCAACAACGTTTTGTTCAGGACGGACATCAGAAATATTATTTTCCGCGCCGGTATGAATCTCTTTGTTTTCGGGATTTTTTTGAGCCGCTCTTATCATTTCGCTGAAATTCGCCTTACTTTGTGCGCTTTGAGCAGCATCAAGCTTAGGAGCGGAATTTAAATCTTGTGTTGTAAGGATAAGATTTAGAGCAGCCTTTTCAGAATTGTTTACAAACGCCTGCATCGGCAATTCCTCCGGTGTAAACAATCGGAATGCCGCGGCATTTGATTCAGTCTAAAGATTCAGGCTTACTTAGCATTTTACGCTGAATCTCGGCAGCACGTTCGGCAGGCATAAGCGAAAGCCAGTAGGAAACCAAAGAAGAAGTTCCTTTTTCCTTCGCAATTTCTTCGACTTTGCGCAGAACGTCAATTACAGTTTGATCGTCCATCGCAACAAGAATATCGACAGCCGCCGCCGGGCGCATACCGTTCAAATTTGCAGCAATTTGTTCGATGTTTACATTCTTATCATCGTAAAATTTTACCGTATTGTTAAATGTTTTTTCTCTTTCTTCTTGAGATTTTTCACGGTTCGTCAATTCCGAAGCAATTTGCTCATTAAGTTTTTCGCGGCGGATAACGTCTTCTTCACGCTTATCCAATTCTTCTTTATAAATATTTAACGATTCCCGCTGCTTATCAAGCCTGTCTTGATCCAAATCGCCCGTAATAGGAGCAGAAGATGTAGATGTTATGGAATTCTGCGGGTCTTTCCCCAAAAGTTTGTACACCGGAGAAAATACCGACTTTACATGAATTACACCCAAATAATCAAACCAAAGCAGACCGCCCAAAATCATTATTATTATGAGCATCAGTAAAACTATTGACTTTCCTAAAGATTTCACCTTGTTACCTCTGGAAAAAGAGAACATCGGTTAATGCACTAATACATTACCGAAGTTCCCTTATAAGCTGTTTACGTTATTATCGACGTTATAAAAGCCCGGCAATAGCTGTACCTAACGTTATATCGTTATCCCGCTCGATAACTTCCCAGTAAAGACTGCGCTGTCTCGTCAAAAGTTCATCCAGAAGCCCAAGCACGCGCGTCCTTATCATATAAGTCTTATAGAATGTCGTTCCGTTGCAAAGAATGCAGACAGGCTTTGACGGGCGGTGTCCCTCTCCGCTTTGAATTACGGCTGCAGTCAAAATTGCCGCCGCCGAACGGGCGGAACGTTCTACAAGTGCATCAAGAAGTTCAAAAAGAAGATCATAATCTTCTTCGGAAGCATTCTCGGCGGCAATTTTTGCAAGGGTGCCGTTTTCGGCGTAAGGACCGTGCAAAAATGCATCCACTTCAATAAGAGTGAGGCTTTCAACAGCTGCTAAAACCGCGCACAATTTTTCAGTGAAAAGTTTTTCAGCCGCCGCCGTATGCAACATCTCAAGAGCAACAAAACCTAAATACGCTCCTGAACATTGTTTTTCTATATAGAATGTACCCGGCTTTGCAGATTTTTTGTCAAATGCTTTATCAAAATCGGAAAGAATTACGCTTTTTGTTTTACCGGATTCGCATACGACAATTTGCTTTTGAAAATTGTGTTCTTTTATTTCATTTTGAATGTAAGCGGCGTTCATTCCTGTGCCTAAAATAAATCCGATATATGAAGAATATTTACATCCTGCTGAAGGAGCTGCAGCACCGGCAAGCAAAGCCGCCACCGTATCATTAAGCATCGTTACGCGGCGGATTTCATTCCAGCCGTGTTCTTTAAGTACATCTTTAAGGCATTGCCCAACCCTGCTTCCTACAACTTCAGGTGCTTTAACTTCTTTTGAAAAACCTAAAAGAATTCCGTCGCCGTCATCGGTAATCTGCATAGGATAAGAAAAACAAAAGCCTATGCTGTCAGCCTTATTTTTAAGATGTTCAAGATTTTTTGCAAATTGATTAAAAAATTCTTTTTTATTTAATTCCCGTTCAACGCCGGGCATTCTTGTTTTTTCCATTTCGGAGATTGTCGCGCTGCCGTTTTCATCAAAAGTAACCAAGCAGGAACGAAAATTTGTTCCGCCCGCATCTATAACGATAACACTTTTCCCGGTAACGCGCTTTGAAGGCGGCAGACACCAAGTAGGAATCATATCTTCATCGGACTCAAGCCCCGTAAGCCCCCTGTTCATATCGTCAAGAATTGATTCCGCCAAAACATTCACATCTATATGACGTACAAAATTGTGTCTTGAAAGAAATGCGCTTACCTTTCTGCTCATAAAAACTCCTGTTAGAATGGGACTGCTCAAAAAGTTCGATTTTTGGACAGTTTCTCTGATTTTAAAGTTGACAGACTGTCGAAAATTAGACGATTTCCAAGTCAGTCCATTGATTTTTATGGAAGTCAAAATGTCGGGCGACAGTGTTTTCCACAAAGTTTTATCTATTTTATCAAATATTGCGTAAAAAGCAATAGAATGTTAGATTTCCGCCCATGTCCCTCGATTTACACACATTAAAAAATGAATTGAATCCGGAGCAGTTCCGTGCAGTTACAACGATTGACGGCGCAATATTGATTATCGCAGGTGCCGGAAGCGGAAAAACGCGTGTAATCACCTACCGAATTGCAAATATGCTGGATTCAGGCATTCCGCAAAGTCAAATTCTTGCGCTTACCTTTACGAACAAGGCGGCAAAAGAAATGTCGGAGCGCATAAAAACTCTTACGCAAAAAAAACTTCAAAATCTCACCGTTTCGACTTTTCACGCGTTCGGTGTGCGAATTTTACAGCAGGACATCGACAAACTCGGCTGGCGCACCAATTTTTCTATTTACGACGAAACCGACCGTTCCGCGCTCATCAAAGAGACAGGACGCGAATTAAAATTCACTCCCGACGCGCTCGATGTATATAAAATCGGAAATCTTTTTTCCAATATCAAAACGGGACGCAAAAAATGGGACGGCGCGAACGATATGTACAAGGAACTGTACGAAGGCTATCAAAGCGGGCTCAAACTTTTCAACGCAGTGGACTTTGACGACCTTATAATGCTGCCGATAAAACTTTTCCGCGATTTTCCCGACGTGCTCGCCCGCTACAAAGAACGCTACAAGTATATTATGGTCGATGAATTTCAAGACACGAGCCACCAGCAATACGAAATGATGCGCCTTTTGGCGGACAAAAATGTTGCTGTTGTCGGCGATGACGACCAGAGCATTTACAGTTGGCGCGGAGCCGACTACAAAAATATCGTTCAGTTTGAAAAAGATTTTCCTGACGTCAAGGAAATCCGGCTTGAACAAAATTACCGCTCAACGGAAACGATTCTTGCAGCGGCGAACGGCGTTATTTCGCACAACACGAACCGCAAAGACAAAAAGCTTTGGAGCGGCAACGGAAGCGGAAAACCGATTGAAATCTTTATGCCGGAAAATGAAAACGCCGAAGCGGACTTTATCGCGGAGTCCATACAGGGCATTGCAATGGAAGAAAAACGCAAATATGCCGACTTCGGCATTTTGATACGCGCGAACACGCAAAGCCGCGCCATTGAAGAAGCGCTGTTGCAGGCGAACATTCCGTACACGATGAGCGGCGGCACAAGTTTTTTCGAGCGCAAAGAAATTAAGGACGTTATAAGTTATCTCCGCGTTATCGCCAATCACGACGACGACGTAAACCTTTTGCGGATTATCAACACGCCGCGTCGCGGAATCGGTCGCACTTCCATTCAGCTTTTAAATGACGAAGCGAACGCGCTTTCTTCCAGTTTGTGGACTGCAATCGACTCGCTGCTGAAGCGCGAAGACAGTCCTGCAAGCGCGGTATTAAAGGAAGATTTGGAGAATTTTGTTGCAATCATAGAAAATCACCGGCAAAAATTATTATCAGGTCGAGGACTTGCTGCAAAAGTCCGCGCGTTGATTGAAGAAGTCAACTACAAAGATTATTTAATCACCGAGTACGCAAAAAGCGAAAAAGCGGTCAGATTCAAACTGATGAATATCGAAAGTCTTTTGAATTCGATGGATATGTGGGAAAACAATCCCGACAACACCAACACAAGTTTGTTTGCGTACTTGAACCGCATTACGCTTTTAAGCCGCGACGACATGGATGCGGAAAATGACAAGGGCACCGTCAATTTAATGACCATTCATGCGTCAAAGGGACTGGAATTTCCCGTCGTCTTTATCGCAGGCGCGGAAGAAGGGCTTATTCCGCACGCGCGGAGCATGGAAGAAAACGGCGGCAATATCGAAGAAGAGCGGCGGCTTTTTTACGTTGCGATAACGCGCGCGCGCGACAAACTGCTTATCTCCGCCTGCCAAAAACGGCGCAAAATGCAAATGACAGTCGAATGCCAGCCCTCCCCTTTCCTTGATGAAATCCCTGAAAACCTTGTCGAATATCACGAACGCCCCAAAGAAGTTGAGGCGGACAAAGCGCATGACATTTTGAGCAATATGCTGAAAAACTTCGGCAAAAACTCATAAAAATCAACCTTGTAGCATTTTCTCCGGTGTTGTGGCATACTCACCTCCATGTCAGAATTATTAGCTCCTGCGGGAAATATTGAGTCGCTTGACGCGGCGATAGGCGAAGGCGCGGACGCGGTTTATTTGGGATTAAAAAGTTTTAATGCGCGTATGCGGACGGCAAATTTTGCGTGGAATCAGTTTGAAGCCGCCGTTTCCGCAGTTCATCGGCAGGGAAAAAAGATTTACGTTACAGTCAACACGGTTTGTGAAGAAAACGAAACGGAGCGGCTCTACCGCTTTTTGTCATATCTAAACAAAGTAAAGCCAGACGGACTTATCGTGCAGGATTTTGCAATCATCAGAATGTGTCAGGAGTTTTTTCCCGACATGGAACTGCATGCTTCAACACAGATGAATGTCGAAAGCGCGGCGGCGGCAAATATTCTTGCAAAAGACGGAATTAAACGCGTCGTCCTTGCACGCGAGCTTGGACTTGACGAAATCCGCGCTATAAAGGCGGAAGCGAATACCGAACTTGAAATGTTCGTGCACGGCGCAATATGCGTAAGCGAATCGGGCCTCTGTCTTTTTTCAAGCTATCTCGGCGGAAAATCCGCAAACCGCGGAATGTGCACACAGGCGTGCCGCCGCTTTTACAAAGCGGAATATCCTGAAGGCTCAAAGCAGGGCTATTATTTTTCCCCATGCGATTTGCAGCTTATAGACCACATTCCAGATTTAATGGAAGTCGGAATCGATTCTTTTAAAATCGAAGGACGAATGAAAAGTGCCGAGTACGTAGGAAGTGTCGTCGCCGCTTACCGCTACGTCATGGATCATTGGAAAGAAGACAAAAAAGGTGCGATTGCCGCCGGAAAACGTATGCTCGCTTCCGATTTTGCACGAAGTAAAACCGACTATTGGTACGGATTTAAGGACTTGAACGAAGGCGTAGAAAAGGCGGGAGAAAAAATTTTAAATCCCGACCAAGCAGGAGGCACCGGAATATATCTTGGCAAAGTGAGTGCAGTAAAAAGAGCACCGGCAGCACTGAACGCGGCACTTAGAGAAAGCTCATCAGGCGGCGAAAATGTTGACGAAAAGGAAGTGCAGCTTGCAATCATAAGCGGCGGCAGTTATGACCCGGATCCCGGAGATTCTATCCGCCTGCACAAAAAAGACGATACGGGAAGGGTCAGCCACAAAGTGCGGTCGGTAGAAATCGACGGAAAAGGAAAACGCTGGCTCGATATTCCGGCATCTTGCAGTGTAGGCGACGACGCATATCTTTTGCAGATAAAATCCATGTCGAAACGCTATCAGCGTGTCTTGCCGAACGATTTAACACCGTTTCGAAAACAGCCGCTCGATGAAAAACTTCCATTTTTGGATTTAACACCCGTAAAAAAAGGCGAATTAAACTTTCTTCCCGAAGGTGTATACGTACAAGTTTCTTCACTTGCAGACGCGTTTCAAGCACAGGCGTTTCATCCCGTCCGCCTTATTGCAGAATACAACTCCGACACAAAGACAGAACTTTTGAGCGGCAAAATGGTTCTTCCGCTCTCAAAAAAATCCGTAATTATTTCGCTTGACCCGTTTTGTGCACCGGAACAGGAAAAAACACTGCAATCGGAACTGACTCATCTTGTAACGGACGGATTTTTTACATTTACCGTCAATAACATAGCCCATATCGAAATATTGCGCCGCATCCAAAACGAGAGCGGCAAACAAATCAATATGATTGCAGGTTCTTACCTGTACACATTCAACCGATGGGCGGTTTCGTGGTTGGAAAATCAAAATATCGAAGCGTTCATCATGCCTTACGAAAATTCAAAAAAGAATTTAGAGGCAACTTTTGATATGCAAGTAAGGCAGCGCGTTATAGTTCCGGTTTTCGCCTATCCTGCATTATTCAGAATTCGATTTAAACTTCCCGAAAATTACGGATTTACATATATGAGCGACAAAGAAAACGAAGAATTCAAAATTATTTCTTCCGCCGACGGGTCGTTTGTTATGCCGGAAATGCCGTTTTCTCTTTTAGACAAAACGGACAGGCTTTCGCAGGCAGGATTTAAGCGGCTTTTGATAGATTTTTCACGGATTAAGATTTCCAAAAACCAAGTAAAATCCGTAACAGCTTCGATGATAAAAAAGCAGCCGCTTGCAGATATTTCAAGATTCAACTGGAAAGACGGTTTTTATTCGGCACGTCAAATAGAAGAGTTCAAAGCGGGAAACGAAAGAGCAAAAGCCGAGCGATTATCGCAAAAACAAAACACGGCGGCACAGTCAAACGGCAGAAATAAAAAGCCGCATAGAAGCGGAAAGCGCAAATAAAGCGACTTCACACTTCTTGCAGACTGTCTAAAAAGCGGGAAAGACTTTCTTTCCATTGAGGAAGCCGAATTCCTAAAGTTTGCTGAATTTTATCCTTGCATAATACCGAATATGCGGGCCGATGGGCTTTTACGGGATACTCCGCCGTAGAACACGCATTTACTTTGCAATCATGCTTTATCATGCCGCGGGCTAAAGCCTGTTTTTGAATTTCAAGCGTAAACTCATACCATGTAGTTTCGCCTAAATCCGTACAATGATATATTCCGAACGGAGCCGGCTTTCCTTTGTGATCAAGCTCGATTATTTTTACGATTGCGCCGGCAAGATCGTAAGCATTTGTCGGACTACCGTACTGATCCGAAACGACTTTTACTTCATCGCGTAAATTCATCACATCAATCATCGTGCGGACAAAATTACGTCCGTATTTGCCGTAAAGCCAAGCGGTTCTGACAATGTAAAATTCATCCGTTTCGCGCGCAATCGACTTTTCTCCCGATGCTTTTGTTTTTCCGTACACACCGATCGGATTGATTTTAGAATCTTCCGTATACGGAGAATCGGCGGAACCGTCAAAAACATAATCCGTAGAAATATGAATCATCTTTGCGCCTATAAGTTTTGCCGTCCGCGCAATATTTCCCGGTCCGTCCGCATTCAATTTTTCTGCAAGTTCAGGCTCATCTTCCGCTTTATCGACAGCCGTATAAGCTGAACAATTTATGATAAATGAGATTTTTTCTTTTTGCGCATGGGCAAAATTATTCAGCGCATCAAAATCCGTAATGTCAACGTCTCTGTCCGTGCCGATAAAATCAATCCCGGCTCCGCTGAGATGATGCGCAAGTTCGCTTCCAAGCATTCCTTTATTTCCGATAAGCCAAACCATATATCCGAACCTCCGTTCAATTCGTAAATATTAGGATTGCGCCGACTCAATCGTCTTATGCTCTTTACCGCCGGCAAACGCTTTTTTCAACAGAACGGGAACAATCATTGAAGAAGTGATAATCAATAAAATAACGGGCGCAAAATATTTCGAATCTATAAGCCCTACGGAAAGCCCTTTTTGTGCAACGATAAGAGCGACTTCACCGCGCACCATCATTCCGATACCGATTTGCAGCGGCTCGTTGTCTTTATATCCGAGCAGCTTTGCAACTCCTCCGCAGCCGATTATTTTAGACACGCAGCCGACAACGACAAAGGCAGCCGCAAATAAAAGCAAAGTAATGTTCATGCCGCTTAAATCGGTCTTTAATCCTATGCCGGCAAAGAAAATAGGACTGAAAAACATATATGAGTTTATGTCGATTTTCTGTTCCATGTAGGCGGCATCATTCAAACTGCAAAAAACAACTCCGGCAATATAAGCACCGGTTATGTCCGCAATTCCGAAGAAACGCTCCGCCGCAAATGCGAACAATAAGGAAACGCCCAGCGCATAAATCGGAATGCGCCGTGAATGCGGATGCCTTCTGTCGTACCATTTAAACAGGCGGTAAATTATGTAACCTGCAACTACGGCAGAGGCAAAAAACAGAACGGTTTTTAATAAAACTTCAAGATAACCGCCGGAACCCGTACTTACACCCAATATAATTGTAAGCACGATAATTCCGAATACATCGTCAATTATGGCGGCGCTTACGATTGCCTGTCCTACTTCCGTTTTGATTTTTCCAAGTTCTTTTAATGCGGCAACGGTAATGCTTACGCTTGTTGCGGTAAGAATAGTTCCGATAAACATTGCTTTGTAAAATTTTACCGTTCCGAATCCGTCGAATCCCCAAAATCCTATGGACATTAGCGTTCCGAGTATAAGCGGAGCAAGTACTCCGCAAGCGGCAATAACCGTCGCATTAACTCCCGATTTTATGAGAGATTTTAAATTTGTTCCCAATCCCGCCGAAAACATAATCAAAATAACGCCGATTTCAGCCATGTAGGAAATAAAATGATTTACTTCATTGTAAACCGCATTCGGTTCGATTCCGCCGTAATTGGAAAACCATGGAATAAAGCGCAATAAAAGTCCCGCTACAATTTCGCCCGCAACTTGCGGAATTCCTATTTTTTTTGCAAGTACACCGAGATATTTCGCGGTGATAACGATAATTCCTACAGAAAGCAAAATCTGTAAGACAATTTGAGTATCCGGTAAAGATGTCATAGTTTCGACAGTATAATAAAATTCATATGCTAGTACAAGAAAACGCATCACGGAAATCAATTTTCCTCCCTTGCCCCTCCTTCCTTGGGCACGACCAAAGGACTTTCGTCCTTTGGAATCCCAATTCATTCATACATTTTTATTTTTTAGGTAACATATATGATATTTATAAAAATAGAGAAACTCGATATTCGACCTACAAGTTATATTCCGAGTGCGGCGATTTTTTTCATGGTCTCTCTTGCATAATCTCTTACTTCGGAATCGTAGTGCGGAGAAAACATTTTTTTGAGCATTGCAAATCCTTTATCGAAAACGTAGGAACGTCCCATAAAGCGGCAAATTTCATATATGCAGTCGCAGGCGGCAAACAAAGCGGATTTCGGCAATGCGGAAGGAGTTTTCAGCTTATTTTCGACGGCGGAAAGCATATCTCCGTTAGGATCGTACGCGCAATCGGAAGCGGCTTTAAGCAGCGCATAAAGGTGAATATTAGTCCTATCGCTTAAAAGCATTTCGGCAATAAGTGCGGGAGAAATATTCGTCCCCATCAAAGGAATTTGCGCAATCACATCGTCAAGTCCTTGCGTATCTTTATCGAAAACGGTCGTCCGCCGCTCTCTCGAATAAGAATTTGAAATTTGAATATATGCGCTGCATACCGTAAAAATCTCGGAATTTATCACGGATTCTTTTTGCCCGTATCCGCCTTTGAGTAAAATATCATACCGGTCGCCGGACGTAAAATATCCGTCCAATTTGTCTAAAAAATCAAAAGCGCTGCCGTATTCGGCATCTTGACCGTAAAAGCGCATACGGTATCGTTCCTGTTTAGCAATGTTTGCGCCGCCGTTTTTAAGACTTTGATACGTTCGATACCCGCTCACCGCCCAAGAATTTCCGCATAATACAAGATAATCGGAATCCGTATACGCAATATAATTCCATCCTTCGCGAGCGGATTTCCGGGCGGGAAAAAACGCACTCCATTTAATTTGTCCGGCGCAATCAAAAAGATACGCTTTTTGAGAATCGGCAATAAATATTGCATCCCCGCCGCAGGCTTTTGAAAGACACATAAGATTGGAAAAATCGATATCGACGTCGAAAGCCGAAAATATTTTGCCCGTTTCGACATCCGATAAAACAAGACGCAAAGAGCCGGAAGAAGCGAGCGCGACGGCGGCGGCTTCTTTATTAAGATTTAAAATATATGCGCCTCTATCCGGTTGAGTGCCGGATAAATGCTCTTCGCCCGAGTCGACTTTCCATTTTGTTTTTAAGCGACCGTTTTCCGCCCGGCACAATATCATTTCTCCGTCCGAAAATATCGTCATCAAACCGGCTTCAAAACTTTGTGCGCAAATAAGGCTGCCTGAAAAAGGCAGGGCATCGGAAAGTTCTCCGAAAGGCGTCAATATACGCACATCCTGTTTTCCGCCGGAAGAAGTTTCCGTAAATAGCAAAAACGTTCCGTCATTCAATTCCGCAAGATTAAACGATTGTAGTTCCGGTATATGCACCGACCATTTGCAGATTCCGTTTATGCCGTAGCAAGCGATATTTTTTCCTCCGCGGACAATTATTCTTCCGTCTTTACCCGCAACCGGATTTTCCGTAATTGTAAAACCCGTATCTTTAGACCACAGCGTAAGTCCGCAGGGATTTACCAAAGAAAGAACGCTTTTGCCGCTGACGGTAAGCAAAAAATCTTTCGCAAAAACCGTCAAATACGGATCCGGCTTGCCTTTTAAACCGTGTTCCCAAAGTTTTTTACCGTTTTCCGCAAAACCGGAAATCATTTTACCGCCGGTAAGCACTGCAAATCCGTAAGAAGTTTTCTGCGGCTGACAAATAGCCTTTCCGCTCATCACGGAGTTCCAATCCGCATTTTTAGGTGAAAGAATAAGAGAGTCTTCGGAGAACACAAAAAATACGGAAAGAAAAAGAATAAACGCGGCTGCATTCCGTTTTAATTCATCAAAAAAAACGGAAAATGTTCTATTCATATTTGTAAAACCCCAAACTTTCTATATGACTTGTATTGGGATAAAAATCAAGCAAAAGCAGCTTTTCAAGTTTGTAACCGGCTTTTACAAGTGAAGAGGCATCACGAGCGTGTGTGGCGGGATTGCAGGAAAGATAGCGCAAATCCTTAATTTTTGTGCGGCACATATAATCGAGAACATCTTTTTCTATACCGCTTCTCGGCGGATCTATAACGGCGGCATCAAACGACTCCGTTGAATTTTGCAAAGCCCATTTTGCGCCGCTTAATCCGGAGATTTTTACGTTTTTACCTGAAAGATTTTGAGCCGCAAAGACAAGTGCATCTCTATTGTGTTCTACAAGCGTAAGATTTTCAAAAATATCCGCAAGAAAGACGGAAAAGGTGCCGCAACCCGCATACATATCCAGCGCATTCTTTCCGGAAAGATTTTCGCAAATCACGCCGATTGTCTTTTCAAGCATTTCCATATTGGATTGAAAAAATCCCCGCACATCAAAACTTATATTTTTTCCGAGCAGATTCAAATCAACCGTATTTTCTTCCGAAATTATCGTGCCGGAATACCGCTTTTTTGCCTGCTTTATATTTTTATTCTTCTTTCTAAATTGAAAATTACCATCGATTTCCTCGTCTTCCTGCGCAATAATGACTTTGGAATTTCCGCCCGATTTACAAAGTCTTCCGCTGCCGAAAATATGACATTTCCCTTTCGGACGTTTTTCAAAAGGGACTGCGTTAAGCCATTTGTTTATGCAGTCTTCCGCAACCGTGCAATAATCAATAGGGATAACGGTATTGGACGAACGCGCCTCAAGTCCGCCGTCATGCAACCGAAATCTGGAACGATAGTTAAAAGCGTTTCCGTGCAGCACGGCAATTTCAGGAGTTTTTATCCCGGCGCGTTCAAAGCATTCTTTTAACATTTCCGCGCGAAGTTCCGTCTGTTTTTCCGTATTTACGTGCTGCATATTACATCCGCCGCAAATGCCGTAATACTTGCACGGAGCTTTTGTTCTGAAAGGGGACGGATTTATTACGGAAAGAATTTTTGCATTGTCGTAATCACGGTGAATATCGGTTATTTCAATTTCGAGTTTTTCATCGGGAAGAGCAAACGGAATAAAAACGGTTTTTCCGTCAATCTTTGCAATACAATTTCCCCCGAATGTCATTTTTTCAGTTATAATTGTTTGACTGCTCATATTATCTGCGACAATTTAACAGATTTCATTTTTTATGTGGAGACAAAACAAAATGCAAGCACGGACTTTTTTGCAAACTATGAAAGACGGAACGGAAATCTCCGTAACGCGGTGGATTCCCGATGACGAAGAGAAAATCAAAGGATTGATTCAATTTTCACACGGAATGATGGAGCATTCTTTGCGGTACGACAAAATCGGTTCAATCTTTGCCGAAAACGGTTTTGTTTTTTCCGCACACGACCACAGAGGACACGGAAAAACCGCGTATACCGCAGAACAAAAGGGCACCGGAATGTTCGGAAAACTTGCCGATAAAGACGGATTCAATATCGTTACGGAAGATTTAAAAGAAATAATCGAAAAACTTAAAGAGGATTTTCCGAACAAAGATGTTATTCTGGCGGGACATTCTTTCGGCTCGTTCGTAGCACAGAATTTTATGGAACGGTACGGAAGCGAAATTTCCGGCTGTATTCTGTGCGGTTCTGCAGGCCCGCGTAAAGCCGCAGTGGGATTTTGCAGGATTATAACCGCCCTTGCAATTTTATTCAGAGGCGGAAATTACCGCTCTTCCTTCATAAGAAATCTTACATTTACCGGATACAATAAAAAAATCCCGGAAGTCATTACCGGAATCGAATGGCTCAGCCGAAATCCCCAAAATATCGACTTGTATCTTAAAGACGCATGGTGCGGAGGAACAGCCTGTTTAAGTTTTTACAGGGATTT
Organism: uncultured Treponema sp.; assembly: GCA_963548875.1. GTDB lineage: Bacteria > Spirochaetota > Spirochaetia > Treponematales > Treponemataceae > Treponema_D. Next base: position 16,321 of record CAUUVZ010000046.1, read on the forward strand.
AACGGCAGGTCTTGCGCAAATACATAAAAACGCATCGATGCAAAAGATTCCAAAGTCATTGCCGGTATTTATCATATCGGGAGAAGACGATCCCGTAGGCGGTTACGGAAAAACCGTTAAAAAACTTAAAGAGATTTATCTTAAAAACGGCATGACAAAAGTCGAATTAAAACTTTATCCGCTTGACCGCCATGAAATATTCAATGAAGAAGACGGAGAAATTGCGCTTTCAGACGTTATAAACTGGATTACCGCAAACGCTCTGCATTAACTTCACGGTTTAATTTCGGATTCCCGAAACTTGAAGCGGATGGCGAAACTGTTGTGTTTTTCACGTCCCGTTCTTCCGTCCGCCGTCCTCCCTTGAGAACCCTCCTTCCTTGGGCACGACCCAAGGACTTGCGCCCTTTGGAATCCCAATTGATTCATACATTTTAATTTTTTAGGTAACCTATATGCGATATTTATAAAAATATCAAAACTCGACATTCGACCTTTTATGCAATTTTGCCGTGCAAAATTGCAGCGGACGGGAAAGCGAATATAAAAAAAAGACTGCCTGAAAGTTTAAGTTTCCGGCAGTCTTTATAAGTTGCAAAATCAAAACTTAGTAATTCTCTTTGTGAATTTCAAAATAACTTTGCGGATGAGCGCATACCGGGCATACTTTAGGAGCTTCTTTTCCGATTACGATATGACCGCAATTTCTGCACTGCCAGATTGCATCTCCGTCTTTTGAAAAAACGAGCTTATCTTCAACGTTTTTTAACAATTTGCGGTAACGCTCTTCGTGATGTTTTTCAATTGCACCGACACCCTCGAACAGTTTTGCAATGTAGTCGAAGCCTTCTTCGCGGGCGGTCTTTGCAAATTCATCATACATATCAGTCCACTCGTAATTTTCTCCGTCGGCAGCCGACTTCAAATTTTCGACAGTAGAACCGATTCCGCCGAGAAGTTTGAACCACATTTTTGCGTGTTCTTTTTCATTGTTAGCGGTTTCTTCAAAAATTGCGGCAATCTGCTCGTATCCTTCTTTTTTAGCAACACTTGCAAAGTAAGTATACTTATTGCGTGCCTGCGATTCGCCTGCAAATGCAGTTTGCAAATTCTTCTCTGTCTTTGTTCCCTTTATGTCCATAACGGAACCTCCAATAAATAGTCATTGACGTAATGGTAATCTCAAAACTAAAAAAAAACAATAAATGAAAACTTCTTAAAATTACGCATTTACAATACGTTCACCGTGAAAAACGCCTCGAAATCTTCCGAAGATATTAACAAGAGACTGTTCATCACATAATAATTTTCAACAAGAGGTACTCAACAATGAAAAAACGAAATTCCATCGGCACAAAACTGATTCTTATATTCGGACTGCTGATTTTATTTGCAATTTTTGCACTAAGCTTTATGGCACTGCGCATCGCACAAAAAGCCGTAATCGAAAAGGTGTCCGCCCATCTAATCGATAAAGCGAACGATGTTGCGGAGATAATAGACGCAAGAGAAACATCGCTTTTTCAGTTTCTACAAGGAATTGCAAGAATACCACAGCTTCGCGACCCATCCCTTTCAATCGCCGACAAAGGGGATTGTTTACACATAGAGGCGGAAGCCAATTCTTTAATCAATGAACTGGATTATTGCGATTTAAACGGATACCGTCACAACCGCTACGGAACTCCGAATTACATCGGCGACTTGAGCTTTTTTAAGAAAGCTTTAAGCGGTAAGCCGGGAATCTCCGAACCGTTTACATCAAGATTGAACAATAAGTTCGTAATTATGTGCGCTTTACCCGTTTTCGATAACAACAAGAATGTAATAAGCGTCATTCTCGCCGAATTGGACGGAAATACCATCAGTAACGACATCGCCAATATCGTAGTAGGTGAAACGGGTGAAGTCTTCATACTAGGCGAAACCGGCAATGCAATAGCGCATAAAAATCACAAGATTGTAGAAAATGCCTATAATCCGGAAACCGAAGCTAAAAAAGATCCCGCCTTTGCCTCTCTTGCAAAATTTGCCGCAAAAGCATTGGCGGCGGATAAAAGCGAAGTCGGCTATTACGAATACATGGGCGTAACATATATAGCCTCATACGCGCCCCTAAAGACAAATAACTGGACGGTTTTTATAAAAGCTCCGCTCAACGAATTTATGGGTTCCATTGCGGTACTGCGTTTTATGATCGTACTTTACGGAATCATTATCTTTATAGTCTCTCTTGTTACCGTATACATAACTGCAAAAAAGATAATAAAGCCCATAAAGATTGCGGTTGCCGCACTGCAGGATATTGCACAAGGAGAAGGAGATTTAACCGTACGGCTTCCGGTAACGGGAAACGATGAAATAACAGGCTTGTCGGAATATTTTAATCAGACGATAGAAAAAATAGGAGTTTCAATCAAAGCGGTTGAAACTAATTCAAGCATAATGGAAAGCGTAGGTGAAAATCTTTCTTCCAACATGGCTGAAACCGCGAGCGCAATCAACGAAATAAGCTCGAACATCGACAGCGTAAAACAGCAGACTTTGAATCAAGCTGCAAGCGTTACCCAAACTGCGGGAACAATTAAAGAAATCATAGAAACCATCGGACAGCTTAATGATAGCATAGAAAATCAATCCGCCAGCGTCGTGCAATCATCGGCTTCGATAGAAGAAATGGTTTCAAATATCGCTTCAATTACAAAGTCTCTTGAAAAAAGCGACAACCTTGTAAAAACGCTTGCGGAAGCAACTTCCGAAGGCAAAAACACGCTTATAAGTTCCAACGCTGTAACGCAAAGAATTGCGGAAGAATCCGGCGGTCTTATCGAAGCAAGCAATGTTATTCAAAATATTGCAAGTCAAACAAATCTCCTTGCAATGAATGCGGCTATAGAAGCGGCTCATGCAGGCGAAGCTGGTAAAGGTTTTGCCGTCGTTGCGGATGAAATCAGAAAGCTGGCGGAAGAATCCAGTATACACGGAAAGACGATTACCGAAACGCTCAAAAAACTGAGCGATGAAATAACGGGACTTGCGGATTCGTCAAGAATTGTGGAAGAAAAGTTCAATGCGATTTTCAGCTTGTCGGAAAACGTACGCGGAATGAGTTCCGAGCTTACTTCCGCAATGATTGAGCAGGAAAACGGAAGCCGCGAAGTTCTTGCAGCAATCAAAAACATCAGTGCGGTAACGTCGGAAGTAAAAGAAGGTTCCGCTCAGATGCTGACGGGCGGAAACGGTGTCGCTCAAGAGATGCACAAACTTGACGAACTTACAACAGTGATTAAAAACAGCATGAATGAAATGGCTATAGGCGTTACGCACATAAATCATGCCGTACAGGAAGTCAATGAACTTGCCAAAGAAAACCAAGCCAGCATAGAAAATCTTTCTTCCGAAGTAAAAAAATTTAAGATATAGGTCGAATGTCGAGTTTTGATAATAGCGGTAAAACAAGTTGTGCTTTCAGCGAGAACTTCGTTCGCTCTGCTCACT
>CAUUVZ010000047.1:0-19643 GCA_963548875.1 uncultured Treponema sp.
TCGACGGACTTACGGCGGTCATCAAAGACAGCATGAACGAAATGGCTGCCGGCGTACAACAAATCAACAACGCCGTGCAGGAAGTAAAAGATCTCGCCCGCAAAAACAAAGACAGCATTGAAGGACTCTCGGAAGAAGTGGGGAAGTTCAAAGTATAATATAAGGAAGGAAGGGACACCCCCGACAGAGCAGGGTTTTCCCTTCCTCCCTTAGACCCTCTTTCCTTTCCGCAACAGAACACATTCTCGGCAATTTTGCTGTACAGCAAAATTGCAGCGGACGGGGAAATCGTTAAGTCTATAAAAATAATTTTTCCTGTCCGACGTTGACCCGAGATTTTGCCTGTCGGCAAAACTCGCAGAAAACAGGTCTTTAGCAGGGTTCCCTCACTTTCCTTCCCGCAACAGAACACATTCTCGGCAATTTTGCTGCCGAGCAAAATTGCAGCGGACAGAAAACTGAATTATGTTCGTAAAGCCGGTTATACTGTTCGCCGTGTATTTTTAATCGTTCTGTGCAGTTTAATCAGCAAGTACGCCGGCGGGAAAAATGAAAGTGCGTAAAAAAGTTTTTGTTTTTTTGTGGGGCGTTTTAATTCTTTGTATAAAATTCGGACGGCGTTTAAGTTCGATAGCGTCGGGCGGCTTACGGCAACGTCTATCTGCGTTCCAAGATAATTTCCCAAAAACATATCGTGCAGGTCTTCAAGCGGAAAATTGTATTTTTCCGCGAAAAAGCGGTGCACATCGCATAACGAATTTATAAACCGCTTTTGCTTTGAAATATCGGATGAATGACAGGCGGAATCGCCAAGCAGGCGGTAAACGGCAAGCGGTTCTGGAATGTATTTGACCGTCGAATTTTTTGTAAACCACAGCCAAAGCGGGCAGTCTTCCATGAGCCAGCTTTTTTCCTGCGGTTTAACGTCTGCAATATAATCTAAAAACAGTTTTCTCCGGCAACAGGGAGTAGGTCCCGGCACCAGTCCGCCTTTGGTGATAAAGTTTTCAAAATCGGTGTAGCGGTTTTCGCCTTCTGTAATAAGTTTTCCGTCGATTAAATCGTATACATTTGTAAAACACATTCCGCAGTCAGGATTTTCTTCCATAAAGGAGATTTGTTTTTCAACTTTGCCGGGCAGCCAGTAGTCGTCTCCCGCGCATTCCAGAAGATATTTTCCTTGAGCCTTTGCCGCCGTGTTGTAATAATTTCCGACTATGCCGAGATTTTTTTCGTTCAGATTGAGTTTGATGATGTCGGGATAGCGTGATTGATATTCTTTGAGAACATCCTGCGTTCCGTCTGTTGAACAGTCGTCTCCGACAATGATTTCATAGCGGTAGGAATGTTTTTGCGAAAGAATGCCCTCTAGCGTCTCAGCAATAAATCCTTTTTGATTATATGTTATGACCAGCGCGGAAAACATCAATTCGTCCATAATCGTCCTCAATTCAAAATTGTCCGCCTGTGCAGACGGTATATCGAACCTGCTCGGAAATTTCCGTACCGAAACAGGTCTATTGTTGATATTATAAAGAAAAAATTGTAGATTGCACACAATGAGTGCCCGCTTTGTGCGGAAAATCGAATGCTATGAATGATAAATCAAAATTATCCGAACCGAAAATAATAGAACTGCCTAAATTTCTTGATGCGCGCGGAAATCTTTCTTTTTTTGAAAACCGTACGCATATTCCGTTCGATATAAAACGCACCTATTGGATTTACGACGTTCCCGGCGGAGAAGAGCGCGGCGGACACGCTTTTAAGCAAACGGAAGAATTTATCGTTGCGTTGAGCGGAAGTTTTGACGTTGTGCTTGACGACGGCACGGATTCAAAAGTCTACACGCTGAATCGCTCGTATCTGGGCTTGTATGTTCCTAAGATGTACTGGAGAGTGATGAATAATTTTTCTTCCAATTCGCTTGCGCTTGTTGCGGCTTCTACGGAATTTTCTGCTGAAGATTATATGTACGACCGAAAAGAATTTACGGCGAAAGTAAAATCCGCACGGAAGGCAGGAGTGCGATGACCGGAGAAAAATCCACCGTTTACGGCTGTTCCGTAATAGAACTGAAGAAAAATCACCGTGAAAAAGGAAATCTCACCGTTGTGCAGAATAATATTGAAGTGCCTTTCGCCGTAAAACGCTGCTATTACCTTTACGATGTTCCCGGCGGAGAAGAACGCGGCGGACACGCGCACAAAGAATTGCAGCAGCTCATCGTCGCCGCTTCCGGCAGTTTTGACGTAATTTTGGACGACGGGAACATAAAACGCACAATTTCGCTGAACAGACCATATTACGGACTTTTAGTTGTTCCCGGCATTTGGCGCGAGCTGAACAACTTTTCCAGCGGCTCGGTCTGCCTCGTCCTCGCCTCCGAAGTCTATAAGCAAGAAGACTACATCCGCAGTTATGATGAATTTTTGGAATGGAAGAACGGAAAAAGCGAAGTATTATGATGGAAGCAACGGGATCAAAAGATATTATTATCTATGAAACCTCCGGCAGCGAAGTGAGAGTGGAAATTCTCTTAAAAGATAAAGACCTTTGGCTTACGCAGGCCCAGATTTCAGAATTATTTGAGGTGAAAAAAGCGGCAGTCTCAAAACATCTGAAAAATATATTTTTGGACGGTGAATTGGAATCGACTTCAGTTGTTTCCATTTTGGAAACAACTGCCTCCGACGGGAAGCGCTATAAAACCAATTTTTACAACCTTGATGCAATCATTGCCGTCGGTTATAGGGTTAATTCACGAAAAGCAACAAAGTTTAGGATATGGGCAACAAATACGCTCCATAACTATATTGTTGACGGCTATGCAGTGAATGAAAATCAAATAAAACAAGAACGTAATAAGCTGGCAGCTTTGCAGACGCTGGCTAATTCTCTCGCCGAAAATATAAAAACGAATAAGTTAAACACACTTAATGACATAAAGAAAGCGGCTCTTTTTTTACAGGATTTTGCAAATGGTTTAACGCTCCTCGATGATTTCGATCGCGGTACACTTGATACCAAAGGCGAAACGGTGCGTCCTGCGGTGAAACTATCGGAAGAAGATTTCTTACAAATTATAGAAGAAATGAAGATACGGTTTGAAAGTGATATTTTTGCCGTACCGAAAGACAGCGGTTTTTCAGGCGCGGTTGCCAACATTTATCAGACATTCGGAGGTAAGGAGCTTTATCCGTCGCTCGAAGAAAAAGCGGCAATGCTTTTATATTCTTTAATTAAAGATCATTGTTTTGCCGACGGCAACAAACGGATTGCTGCTGCTTGTTTTTTATATTTTATGGAGCAAAACGATATGCTTTACGTAAATGGCAAAAAACGTATCGACGAGGACACTCTGTTTGCTTTAACCGTATTCATTGCCGAGAGTAAAGTCAGCGATATGGAAATATTCCGGCAAATCATCATCAGCATATTGAATAGAAATCTGGGATGTAAATAATAGTGTCAGCTACGACGAATTTTTGGAATGGAAGAAAAGATGATACAGATTAAAAAATATTCGGACAGCCAAAAGAACGAGTGGGATGTGTTTTGCAATAATTCAAAAATGCCGCTGTTTATGTTCAACAGGAATTTTATGGATTATCACAAAGACAGGTTTACCGATCATTCTTTGCTGTTTTATGAAGATGATAATCTTTGCGCCGTTTTTCCTGCGAGCGAAAAACAATCGGAGCTTACGTCTCACGGGGGACTTACATACGGCGGTTTTATACTGGGTGCGGGCGCAAAACAGCACACCGTAAACGATTGTTTTACCGCGCTCTTGAATTATGCAAAAACAAACGGCTTTACAAAAATCATTTATAAAAATATTCCGCATATTTACCATAAACAAGGCGCGGAAGAAGATTTGTATTCTCTGTTTGTAAACGGTGCAAAAATCTTAAAACTAGAGCCTTCAACTGTAATCAACCTAAAAAATCCGCTTAAAATGCCGAAAGGCAGAAAGGCTCAGATAAGCCGTGCACGGCGCGAGGGCGTAGAGATAAAAGAATCAACGGATTTTAAGACTTTTATGGCGATTGAAGAAGAAGTGCTTGAAGTCCGGCACGGAGTAAAAGCCGTTCACACTGCAGCAGAGCTTGCATTATTGCATTCGTATTTTCCAAAGAACATCCGTCTTTTTGCCGCCGCTTATCAAGACAAAATGATTGCAGGCGCATTGATTTTTGAATATGAAAATGTCATTCACACGCAATACATGGCGGCAAATGATACAGCTCGACAAATCGGTGCGTTGGACTTGGCAATCTCTTGTATAATCGATACGTACAAAGAAACGAAAACATGGCTTGACTTCGGCATATCTTCCGAAGACTCAGGCAGAATCTTAAACGAAGGCTTGATTGCACAAAAAGAAGGCTTCGGCGGCAGGACAAATACATATATGACATGGGAGATAGATTTGTGAAAAATGTTGCGGTAATTTTGGCTGGGGGGAGCGGGACAAGGCTTGGCGGAGAGCTTCCGAAGCAGTTCTTAAAAGTGGCGGGGAAAAAGATAATAGAGCACACGATAGAAGCGTTTGAGCAAAATGAATTTATTGATGAAATCGCTGTGGTCTGCAACCCGCTTTATATGCATCTGCTTGAAAATCTGGTTATAGACGGCGGATATAAAAAAGTAAAAAAGATTTTGAACGGTGGAAAAGAGCGCAGCGATTCAAGTCTTGCGGCAATAAATGCTTATACGGAAGATGTGAATCTTATCTTTCACGATGCCGTAAGACCGCTCGTTTCTCAAAGAATTATAAACGACTGCATAAAAGCTCTTGAAAAATACGATGCCGTTGATGTCGCAATAAAAACGACAGATACGATAATTCAAGTCCGGCAAAAAGAAATCGAAAATATTCCGGATAGGTCTATTTTGAATAACGGGCAGACGCCGCAATGTTTTAAACGTGCGCTTATTGCAAATGCGTATGAAAAGGCTTTGCAGGATTCGTATTTTAAGACAACAGATGACTGCGGCGTTGTAAAAAAATATATGAGCGGTACTCCAATCTATGTTGTTGACGGAGAGCCGCTAAATATGAAAGTTACCTATGAAGAAGATTTATTTCTTGTAGATAAACTTTTTCAGATGAAGCGGTTTGATATTTCTCAAAAATTGCATGAACTTTCATCTTTTGATTTTTCCGGAACCGTAACAGTCGTATTCGGTGCAAGCTCCGGAATCGGTAAGTGTATTGCGCAAAAGATAAAATCTCTAAACGGGAAGGTCTACGGGTTTTCTCGCTCGGAAGGGAGCGTAAATATTCAAAATCCTGATGATGTAAAATCCGCGTTGAAAAAAGTATTCGACGCGGAAGGGAATATAAATTTTGTGGTGAACACGGCAGGGATTCTTTCCATACAGCCGCTTGATACGATGGATTATAAAGATATTACGGATTCCGTTGCGATAAATTATCTCGGCTCGATAATTGTTGCAAAAGAATCTTTCGAATATTTGAAGCGGTCTAACGGTTGTCTTTTACTTTTTACGTCAAGTTCATATACGCGCGGAAGGATGCTGTATGCGCTTTATTCGTCGGCAAAAGCGGCAGTAGTAAATCTTATGCAGGCGTTAAATGAAGAATGGCACAGTTCAAACGTAAGAATAAACTGCATTTGCCCTGAGCGGACAAAAACGCCGATGCGTATAAAGAATTTCGGCAATGAGCCGGAAGATTCTCTTTGTTCGGCGGAAAAAGTTGCGGATTACAGCATCGCCGCCCTTATTTCTAAGGTGAGCGGTGAAGTAATCGATGTGCGAAAATAGGTTGAATGCAATATGAAAGAAATAATAAAAAAATTACCGTTTGTGCGAAAATTGGAGAAAAAGTTTGACCGGCTGGAAAAACAAATATCGGATTTGGAAAATGAAAATAATTTTCTTGCACGGGAAGCTGTTCAAAATAGAATTGCCGTAAAAATCCTTCAGGGAAAGAAAATAAATATCGTCTTTGTGTGTCATCGCCCTGCCGTCTGGGGCTCTCTTGAAAATGTGTGCACTGCGCTAAAAAATGATGATTTATTTGACGTAAAAATTGTTGCAATTCCGAATAAAAGAGAGCTGCCCGACTCCGCATTAAATCATGAAGAGTATATTTCGGAAAATGCGGAAGAATTTTGGAAAACTTACGGCTGCATAAACGGATACGACTATGAAACGCGTGAATGGCTTGATTTACGTACGCTACATCCCGATTATGTTTTTTTTCAGCAGCCGTATAATATTGATCGTTCTTCATACTATAAAAGCTTTGTTGTTTCAAAATATGCAAAATTATGTTATGTGCATTATGCGTCGAATTTCATAGGCTCCGGCATACTTGAAGAATCGACTCCGATGGATTTTGTTCAAAATGTTTCGATGTTTTTTACACAGAATGAGATTGACGATAAACTTATACGCGGTGTATTAAAAAAATACGGCAATAATTTTACGAAGACTTTTCTTACGGGTTTTCCGCGTTACGACGGTTTGGAAAAATACAAAGATGCCGACTCTTCGTTGTGGAATTATCCTCGAAGCGATAATAAATTCCGCATAATATGGACTCCTCGCTGGTGTACAAACGAGGGAAATTGTCATTTTTTTGACTATAAAGATAAACTGCTTGACTACTGTGCGGCTCATCCTGAAATCGACTTTATTTTCCGTCCGCATCCGCAGGCTTTTATCGGATTAAATGCAACCGGAGAACTTCCCGAAAAAGAAGCTGCCGTATATAAAGCCGAATACGATAAGCATCCGAACACAAAAATCGATAATTCAAAAGAATATCTTACAACGTTTTATTCTTCCGACTGCATGATTACGGATATTTCGAGTATCGTTGCGGAATATTTTTTAACGGGCAAACCTATTATCTACTGCCATAAAAAAGATTGCTTTAACGATTTTTCACGAAAACTTTCCGAAGGGTTTTATTGGGTTCGTAATTGGCAGGAACTTGAACGGACTTTGCAAATGCTTAAAAGCGGCGATGACCCGTTAAAAGCAAAAAGGCAAGAGCTTATTAAAAGCGAGTTTCAAATTTCAAAAGCCGGAGCCGGAAACACAATCGCCGCATTGATAAAAAAGGACGCATTAGGAGATTTAGCATAAAAATGAGTAAAATCAGTTTTTTAGTAACGTACTATAATCAAGCGAAATATGTTTCCCAAAGTTTGGAAAGTATTTTAGCGATAGATTTTCCCGATGACTGCTTATATGAAATACTCGTCGGAGATGACGGTTCAAACGACGGAACGCAGGCGGCGGTACAAAAATATGTGGAAAAATATCCCGGTAAAATAAAATTATTTGAAATGCCGCGTGAACAAAATGTAAAATATAATTCTATTTTACGTGCAAGCGCAAATCGGCTTAATCTTTTGTCGAATGCGGCAGGCGATTATTACTGCATTCTTGACGGCGATGACTGGTATTGCGATAAAACATTTATTTCCGATGCGATAAAAATAATGGAAAAAAAACGCAAAGTCTCCGTGTGCGCTTTTAATTTTGAATATGCAGAGCCGAACGGAATAAAAATAAACGAATGTCCGCTTAAACGTGGACGGATTTCGGCAAAAACATATTTAAAAAGTATTTATCTTCCCGCCGGTTCTGCTATATTGAGAAATGTTTTTGATAAAAAGAAAATTGAGTTTATGCGTAAAACAGGCTATTTTGACGACCAAAACATTACGATTGCCAATCTAAATTGCGGAGAAATGTATTTTATTCCCAAAGTAATTTATTCTTACCGTCAGACGGGCGAAAGCGTTTGGACGGGAATTTCGGAATATGAGCGGAATGTTATAAATGCGCTTGATTACGACGTAAATCTTCGATACGCGCCCAAGTATTCAAAAGAAATAAAGCAAAGGCATTTCGGGGCGTTGGAATATGTTTGGCAAAACCGAAATAATTTTTACTCAGATTTAGGCAGCGACAAAGCGGATAAATATATTTCGATGGCAAAAAGTCTGAAAAATTCAATGTTCGCCGATATTATAAACTTCGATATGTTCGACGTTTCCGCACAAAAAAGCATCGAAAACTTTTTCAAACCTCGCCTTTCGGCTAGGATAAAGCGCGGTATAAAGCGTATACTGCACGTCGATAAATGATTCGCGATGCTAAGGAGGAGAATAACGATGACCGTTCCATTTTTAAGTTTGAAGGAAGTTACTGAACTGCACTCAAAAGAGATAAACGAGGCGGTAAGCCGTGTCGTCTCTTCCGGATGGTATTTGCTCGGCGAAGAGAACGCAAAATTCGAAGAAGATTATGCAAAATATATCGGTACAAAATATTGTATCGGAGTTGCGAACGGGCTTGATGCTCTTATTTGGATTTTGCGCGCGTATATTGAAACAGGGCGCTTAAAAGCCGGCGATGAAATTCTTGTTCCGGCAAATACCTATATTGCGACGATTTTAGCGATAACGGAAAACAATCTTGTGCCCGTTCTTGTTGAACCGGATGCGCAAACGTACCAGATTGACGGAAATCTTATTGAATCGAAGATTTCCGAGCGCACAAAAGGAATAATGATTGTGCATTTATACGGAAGGTGCGCCTATACCGAACAAATTGCAGCGCTTTGCAAAAAGCATAATCTTTATTTATTTGAAGACAACGCGCAGGCTCACGGCTGTTTATTCGGGACAAAGAAAACCGGAAGTCTCGGCAATGCCGCCGCTCACAGCTTTTATCCGGGAAAGAATTTGGGCGCACTCGGAGATGCCGGCGCGGTTACAACCGATGATGAAGAGATTGCAAAAACAATCCGCGCGCTTGCAAATTACGGTTCAAGCAAAAAATACGTATTCGATTACACGGGAAGAAACAGCCGCTTGGATGAAATTCAGGCGGCGATACTACGGGCAAAATTAAAACACCTCGATGAGGATAATGCGCGCCGTAAGCGGGTTGCAAAACTGTACATCAGCGGAATCAAAAATCCTGAAATAATTTTGCCTTCCGTGCCGGATTTTAATTCCAACGTTTTTCACATTTTCCCGATTCTTTTGAAAAAGCGCGACGATCTGCAAAAATATCTTGAGCAAAACGATATCGGCACGGTGATACATTATCCCATTCCGCCGCATAAACAAAAATGCTACGCGGATTGGAATGCGCTGAGTCTGCCGATTACGGAAATGCTCCATGAGCGGGAATTAAGTCTTCCGATAGGCCCGACCATTACCGATGAACAAGTGCAATATGTAATCGGCATGATAAATAATTGGAAAGCATGATTTTATTATAGACTCCTGCTATAATGTGCAAACTTAAAAATTAAGGCGGTATATATGAAATTACGGAAAGCATTTACAGGGATTCTTGCGTTTGCAGTTTTAGCGTGGTCAATGTATGCGCAGACAAAAGAAACTACTAAAAACGGCACGATTCTTCATTGCTGGTGCTGGTCGTTTAAGACTATCGAACAAAATATGCAGAAAATTGCCGATGCGGGTTTTACGGCACTTCAAACTTCTCCCGCAAATACCTGTCTTGTCGGAGATTCCGGCGGACTTGAACTTATGAGTATAGATACGAACGGTAAGTGGTATTATCACTATCAGCCGACCGACTGGAAAATCGGTAATTATCAGCTCGGCACACGGGACGATTTTATAGCTATGTGCAAGGCTGCGGAAAAATACGGCATTGCGGTTATTGTTGACGTGCTTCCAAATCACACTACGCCGCGTAAAGATAAGATTGAAAAAGATTTTATTGATGCAGTCGGCGGAATGGATAAGCTGTATCACGAAAAAGGTTTAAGAGGAATCGGCAACTGGGGAAACCGTTTTGAAGTTATAAATCAGCAGATGGGCGGACTTCCCGACGTAAATACTGAAAATCCGCTCTTTCAGTCATATTTTATGAAATATATGAACGATTTAATCGATTGCGGTGCAGACGGATTCAGATTCGATACCGCAAAGCATATTGCTCTTCCCGATGACCCTAAAGATGAATACAGCCCTGTAAACAATTTCTGGCTGATTTTTACGGGGCTTGAGCCTGTCGGAGGTGTTTATTTAAAGAATGCAAAAGATTTGTTTTTATACGGAGAAGTGCTGCAAGGCGGGGCTTCACGCGAGGATGCTTACGGAAAATATATTGCGGTTACGGCAAGCAGTTACGGCGGCATATTGAGGAGTGCAATTTATGCGCGGAAGATGAGCGCAAAAGGTTTGGCCGATTGGAAAAATGATGCAGGTGCGGAGCAGCTTGTAACTTGGATTGAAAGCCATGACACGTATGCAAATAAAGGTGAATCCGCCGCGATGAAGAATTTTCAGCTCCGCGCAGGTTACGCGCTTATTGCTGCCAGAAAAGACGGAACGCCGCTGTTTTTTAATCGTCCGCAGGGAGCGGAAGGCGTGCAGTTTCCCAAAAAGCAAGGAACCGACGAAGGTATTTCCAAAATCGGCGATATCGGAAACGATCAATTCATGCATCCGGAAGTTTCTGCAGTAAATAAATTCCGTACCGCAATGAGCGGCGAAAGCGAAGAGCTGTTGAACGGTTCTTCCTTAGCCGTACTTATCATAAAGCGTGGTGAAAAAGGCGTTGTTATAATAAACGATGCCGAAAAGGGGAGCGAAAAAATTGAAATCCCGCTTGCGCTTACTGACGGTGTTTATAAGGATAAAGCGAACGGTTTGAAATTCAAAGTCAAAGACGGAATCCTTACCGGAAAAGTCCCGCACGAAAAAATTGCCGTTATCTATTAGGTCGAATGTCGAGTTTTGGAAATATCAGTTAAATACTGCTGTGCTTTCGGCAAGGTTCTATCCGCTTAGTCGCAGTCGAGCTTTTCGCTCGAAGCGGCACGCAGACGTAACCTCGTCTGCGCACAAACGATGCTTATTTCAAAACTCTTCTTTTTGTTGGAATCGGAAAGAGTTGGAAAATTTCGAGTTTTTGCAAACTCGAAATTCAGGCTATTAGATCGAATGTTCTGTTTTGGAAAGGCTCGAAATTGAATCTGTTAGGCTGTTTTGAAACTTGAACTCTAATCTATCATAATAATGTAGATAAAATTTATTAAGGAATCATAGAAGTAAAAGAATGACTTTGACATTTGAACAGATCATAGACAAGTATCGCGAAAACTCAACTTCCGAACGCAACAAGGGAGACAAGTTTGAACGGCTTATGCAAGCATACCTTTTAACCAAACCAACATATAAAAACATTTTATCAAACGTATGGCTTTGGGCGGATTTTCCTTATAAAGCCCAATTCGGCACCGGCGGAAAGGACACTGGTATTGATATTGTATGCCGTGTTCACGATGGGGATTACTGGGCAGTTCAGTGCAAATGCTATCAAGCTGACAAGAAAATCGATAAGGCAATGGTAGACTCCTTTGTTTCTACATCTTCATTTAAATTTCAAACACAAGACGGCGAAAAAAACTTCAGCTTTAGGATTTGGATTGACACTACTTATGGCGGTTTTAATGCAGAGGCACAGAATGTAATCGAAAAGCTCGGTATCGGGCGAATCGGCTTAATTGATCTCAAAAACGATGACGTAAACTGGGAAGAATTGGATGCTGGCAAAAAAGGAAACGAAGCACGTGTCAAAGAATACGATCTGCTTGACCACCAAAAAGAAGCGTACAACGCTGCAACACAATATTATAAAACCTGGGACCGCGGAAAGCTCATCATGGCGTGCGGTACGGGTAAAACATTCACATCGCTCAGAATTGCGGAAAGCTTGGCGACCGAAAGCCGACTGGTGCTGTTCCTTGTTCCGTCAATCGCACTTTTGAGCCAAACCTTAAAGGAATGGTCGGCACAAAGCAAAGAAAACATCTATCCTATCTGTATCTGTTCGGATGCTCATGCAAGCGGCAAAGCTGAGGATTCAATTTCAGACCTCGTTCTTCCTGCAACGACGGATTCTGCAAAAGTTCATAGGCAATTCGTTGACTATAGGAACCGCCTGAAAACCGAAGGAGGAATGATAGTTGTATTCAGCACCTACCAGTCAATCGACGTAATCGGTACCGTCCAAAAAGACATAAACAGACGTGAAAAAGATTCATTCTTCTTTGACTTGATTATTTGCGATGAAGCACACAGAACTACCGGTATTAAGCAAAAGGATAAATCTCAGTCTGCATTCACGAAGGTACATTCCAACGATAATATCAACGCAAAAAAGCGTCTGTATATGACTGCCACTCCCCGACTATATTCAAGCGAAGCGCAAGCAAAGGCGGAAGAAAATGAAACGCTCGTTTGGTCTATGGATGCCCCTGAATGGTTCGGTGAAGAAATCTACCGTATCGGCTTCGGTGCAGCAGTTGAAAAGCAGCTACTTTCCGATTACAAGGTAATCGTACTGACACTCGATGAACATTCAGTGCCGCCGGAAGTTCAAAAAAGTATTATAGACGGACACTCCGAAATCAAAATGACCGATGCGATAAAACTCATCGGCTGTATCAATGTACTTTCAAAACGCACAAGCTATCTTACCGACAAGGAGCTATTCAGCGATGACGATCCTGAGCCGATGAAGAGCGCCGTTGCGTTCTGTTCGAGTATCAAAAATTCAAAGTATTTAAAAGACAGCTTTAATGTATGTCGGCAAGCCTATTATGACAAACTTTCCGAAACGGAACGCGAACAGCTTGTTGTAGTGGACGCAGATCATGTTGACGGTGCTATGGGAAGCACTGTCCGAGAAGAAAAGCTCGACAGGCTCAAGCACGCTGACCCGAATAAAAACGAATGCCGAATTTTAAATAATGTACGGTGTCTTTCCGAAGGTGTCGATGTTCCAAGTCTTGACGCTATTATGTTCCTTTCCAGCCGTAACAGCCAAGTCGACGTCGTTCAATCAGTCGGCCGCGTTATGCGGAAAGCCGAAGGTAAAAAATTCGGCTACATCATCATTCCCGTAATTGTGCCGGCGGATAAAAATGCCAATGAAGTTCTGGACACAAGCGATGATTTTAAAATCGTATGGAGTGTCTTGAATGCTCTCCGGGCGCACGACGACCGTTTTAATGCAACAATCAATAAAATTGAACTGAATAAAAAGAAACCTAAAATTATCACCGTATCCGGCGGAGGAAATTTCGGCGGAAAACCGGTAGGCGGAAACGAGGACGACGACGAGGCGGAAGCGGTACAGGGAGTTTTAGACTTTGACGAACTGCAGCAGGAACTCTATAACAAATTCAAAAGTCTTACCAAGCAGGTGTTTGCCAAAATCGTAAATAAATGCGGAAGCAGACGCTACTGGGCGGACTGGGGAAAGGATGTAGGCGACATTGCCAAACGGAATATAGAGCGCATAAATAAACTTATTTCCGTTGATGGCGACCATAAGCAAAAATTCATATCCTATTTGGAAGGACTAAAAAAGAATCTCAATCCGGGCGTAAGACAAGCGGAAGCTGTAGAAATGCTTGCCCAGCACATGATTACAAAACCTGTATTTGAAGCCCTCTTCGGAAATGATCATTTTACTAAAGAAAATCCGGTATCAAAGTCTTTGGAAGAAATTGTTGCACTGCTTGATGAAAAAACCGACCCGGAAGATTTGGAAAAACTTGAACGCTTCTATACATCGGTTCGACAGAGGGCGCAGGGGATTGACAATGCGGAGGGTAAACAAAAAGTCATTGTAGAGCTCTACGATTCTTTCTTTAAGAATGCCTTTCCTCTGACGGTAGAAAAACTCGGCATTGTGTACACGCCTGTTCCGGTAGTCGATTTTATCATCAGGAGCGTAGAATGGGTGCTGAACAAAGAATTCGCTCGTTCTATAAGCGACGAAAAAGTAAACATTATCGACCCGTTCACAGGCACCGGCACATTCATCACACGCCTTTTGCAGTTGGGGATTATCAAGCCGGAAGATTTGGAGCGCAAATACCGACACGAAATTTTTGCGAACGAAATAGTCCTTTTAGCTTACTACATCGCAAGTGTGAACATAGAAAATGCTTACCACGATTTAAGCGGCAAAGATACTTACGAGCCGTTTCGCGGTATCTGTTTGACAGACACATTCCAGCTTTACGAAAACGGAGAGCCGACTTTGGACGACAGAATATTCACCGAAAACAGCGACCGTGTGAACGAACAGAAAAAACAGCCGATTACCGTCGTTATGGGAAATCCGCCGTATTCAATCGGGCAGAAGTCCGCCAACGACAATGCACAAAACCAGAGCTACCCAAAACTTGAAGAGCGTATTGCGAGCACGTATGTAATGGAATCTGAAGCAGGATTAAATAAGTCCTCTTATGACTCTTACATTAAAGCATTCCGCTGGGCAAGCGACAGGATAACTATACAAATGACGGGGGGGGGGGGGGGGGATCATAGCCTTCGTCTCAAACGGGAGTTATCTGGACGGCAATGCGCAGGACGGATTCAGAAAAACACTGGAGAAGGAATTCGACAAGATTTATGTGTTCAATCTGCGGGGCAATCAGAGGACGAGCGGAGAACTATCCAGACGGGAGGGCGGGAAGATTTTCGGCAGCGGGAGCCGGACTCCGATAGCGATTACGGTCTTAGTCAAAAAGGAGACGGCATAGTGGCTTTTGTTTCAAACGGCTCTTGGCTTGACGGTAACGCACAGGACGGATTCAGAAAAACGCTCGAAAAAGAATTCAGTAAAGTCTATGTATTCAATCTTAGAGGTAATTGCCGCACAAGCGGGGAACTCCGCAAAAAAGAATCGGGAAATGTGTTCGGTCTCGGCAGCCGTACACCGATTGCAGTAACGGTACTTGTAAAGAAAAGCGGAGAATAAGATGAATGACCATAAAGCGGAAATTTACTACTACGATATAGGTGACTATTTAAACCGTGAACAAAAATTAAATACAATTTCACAATTCAAAAGTATGGAAAATCTGCCATTTACGCGGATTACTTCAAATGAACATGGTGATTGGATAAGTCAGAGAAACGATCAGTTCTCTGCATGGATTCCGCTAGAAGCGGATAAAAAATTTGATGCTAACGCGCAGTCTTTCTTTACGACTTATGCTATCGGTGTTGCGACTAACCGTGATAGTTGGGTTTACAATTATTCAAGAGCTGCTTTAAAAGAAAATATGCAGCAAATGATTGCCTATTATAATGAGCAACGAAATATTTTTGCAGAAAAAACAAAGTTGAATAAAGACTTAAAAGTTGACGATATTGTGGAAAACGATGCCTCAAAAATTAACTGGACGCGCGGGATAAAAAAACTTTTAGAGCTCAACGTCAAAATTGAATTGAAAGACAGCGACCTTATAACAGGTATCTATAGACCATTTATAGAACAGAATTTCTATTTTTCTAACAGTGTTATTGAAATGCCCGGTTTAAGCAAAAAGCTCTTCCCCACACCAAATCATAAAAACCTTGTCATTTGTGTGAACGGTCTCGGCGGTAACAAAGAACCATCCGTACTTATTTCAGATTGTATAGTTGACCTCAACTCTCAAGAAGCCGGCGCTCAATGCTTCCCGCTTTATTGGTACGAAACTATCGAGCCGAAGCAGCATTCACTCTTTGACGACGGCGCAAAAATCGTAAGACACGACGCAATCAGCGACTTTATATTAAACCGTGCTCAACAAAAATATGGAAACAATGTTCAGCGTGAAGATATTTTCTATTATGTTTACGGCATCCTACATTCAAAATCCTATCGAGAGACATTCAGCGTTGACCTCAAAAAAATGCTTCCGCGTATTCCGCTGGTAAGCGATTATCAAAAGTTTTGGATATTCAGTGAGGCTGGTCGCAGCCTTGCCAGCTTGCATTTGAATTATGAAGAGGTTGCACCGTGTCCGGACGTACTGGTAGACTCGCTTAAGTATGCTCAATATGCTTCAGACAAACAGTGTGTATATGGTGACGGTCGCATGGTTGCAGAACCGGCTCCAGAGAACAGACATAAAAGCGAAATCGACTACAACTACTACGCAGTGGAGCAGATGAAGTTCCCGAAGAAAGGAGAAAAAGGAACTATTTTATATAACCACTGGCACACTATAAAGAACATTCCGGAAAAAGCATACGAGTATGTTGTAAACGGAAAATCCGCAATCGAATGGATTATGGAACGCTACGCCGTAACTACGGACAAAAAATCCGGCATAAAGAACGATCCGAACGATTGGTCGAGGGAACACCGAAAGCCCCGTTATATTATGGATTTGCTTTTAAGCATAATAAATGTATCGGTTCAGACCGTAGACATTGTGAACGGACTGCCGGAAGTGGATTGGGATAAGGAATAAAGAAAAAATGCGTAAGTCTGAAATGATTATTGATATTTTAAGTAGCGGTTTTATTCTTGCAAAAAATTTTAAATTAGATTACTGGAAATATTTAGTTTAGGCAGGACTCTAAAAGAGATTCTCATAAAAAATTGTAGACAAACAGTCAGCATAATATTGGGTAGGCTTTATAAAAGTCGAAATTTGAGTTAAAACATCTTTGACTCAGATTGTGTGTTCTGCAAGTTGTGATTATCGATTTTATTAAGGAGCAAAAGGAATAAGTATGAAGAAATTATGGTTTTTGGAAAGATTTACTTGGAAACGTTTTTTTATGTCGCTTGTCGGAACAGTTCTTTTGGCTCCTACGATTGCATTGCTTCGTAAAGCCGAACTTGGAATTGACCCGTGGAACGGATTTGTCTTAAATGCCGCCCGTTTGTTCCGTGCGGATTATCTTACTTTATACCCGATTTTAATAGGCATTCTGCTTGTTATTGTCTTCTTTGTTTCAAAACATCTAATCGGAATAGCCACTATTTTAAATCTAAGCCTGATAGGTTTTTTGACTGACGGCTGTATGGTGATTTTGGATAAACTTTTTACGGTTTCTGTATTTTGGCATCAGATTGCGCTTTTAATTGCATCTCTGTCGATTCTTTGCGTAGCGTCGTCGCTCTATATAACTGCCGATTTGGGAGTTTCTTCTTATGACGCTATGGCGTTAATCGCGTCGGAAAAAACTTCTCTTCAATTCCGCTGGTGCAGGGTAGGTACGGATTTGTCGTGCGTTCTTCTTTCTATCCTGTGTACGGTTATTGTGATTCGGCGGGACGGTGCCGATAACATACGCAATATTCTTGATTTTCTAAGATTTGCCCGCATAGGAACTGCGACTATAATCACCGCATTGTTTATGGGGCCTGTTACGCAGTTTTGCTGCCGTCATATTGCAATTCCGATTTTGGGAGAATCCGGAGAGGTTCGATAATATTTGTGGAAATTGCAGGCGGACAAAAAAACGCAGACGAAAGTCTGCGTAGGAGGTTTTCATGAAAAGCCAACTACCCGACTTGAACGGGTCACCTGCTCTTTACGAGGGAGCTGCTCTACCGGATGAGCTAAGTTGGCAATTGCCGGTAGAATATCAAAAATTGAATTTTGCGTCAATGTAATGCCGGCAGGATGTACGGGTTTTACAGGTATAATTCGCTTTGACACCGGCTGCCGATATTAAGGATATTCAAAATGAAAGATGTAAAAACAGGGCTTGTGCTTGAAGGCGGAGCTATGCGCGGAATGTTTACGGCAGGCGTTCTCGACGTATTTATGGAAAACGGCATTGTTTTTGATGGAATGATTGGAGTGTCCGCCGGAGCCGTTTTCGGATGTAATTTTAAATCGCGGCAAATCGGACGCACAATCCGCTACAATAAAAAATACGGAAAGGATAAAAGATATTGCTCTTTTTATTCTCTCGTAAAAACCGGAGATATGTACGGGGCGGATTTTTGTTACAATATACTTCCCAATGAGCTTGATATTTTTGATGCCGAAACTTTTAAAAATAATCCTATGCCGTTTTATATTGTTGCAAGCGATTGCGAAACCGGTAAACCTTTTTATAAAGAACTGAAAAACGGAGATGCCGACGATTTGACTCGTCTTAGGGCGAGCGCATCCATGCCTTTGGTCAGCAAAGTTGTGCGGATTGACGGACGAAAACTTTTAGACGGCGGCATAACGGATTCGATTCCTATAAAATATTTTGAAAGTTTAGGATATAACAGAAACGTTGTAATTCTTACGCAGCCGGCTGATTACAAAAAGTCTCCAGCCAAGATGATGCCTCTTATAAGAGCGGCGTTAAAGAAATATCCTGCCGTTGCTGAAGCGATGAGCAAGCGTCATATCGTTTATAATGAAGAAAAACGTTATGTTTTTGAAAAAGCCGCTCTCGGCGAAATATTTGTAATCTGTCCCGAGCGTCCTCTTGGAATACGCCGGACGGAGAGCGATCCCGACAAACTTCAGCAGGTTTACGACGAAGGACGGAACATCGCTTTGGAACAGCTTGATTCGGTTAAGGATTTTTTAAGCGGCACGGGAGAATGAGATAAAACTGTTACGTATCTATGCGGCGGATTTCGGTAAGCGATTTATTGCGATATACAAGATCGTTTCTTGCCGTAAATCCCGACTTTTCCCAAAAATCGTTTCCGATTTTATTTTTACCGAATACGACTAAGCCGACTTTTGTTATGCCGATTTTTGTTAAAGCTTCCAATGCGGAATTCAGCAATTTTGTGCCTATACCTTGTTTTCCGTATTCCCGGCGGACTGCAGTGTGATATATGTATCCCCTTCGCCCGTCGTTTCCTGCCAATATCGCACCGGCAATTTTGTTTTCCGTTTCGGCTACAAAGCAGGTTTCCGGATTCCGCTCTAAAAATTTTGCGATTCCTTCTTTTGAATCGTCTATGTTATTTAATCCCATTCCCGTACATGACATCCATAATTCGTATACCGCCTCGTAGTCGTCCGAAGTCATAATCCTTATGTGCATGAGCATCTCCTTAAATCGTAGAGATTAAGATAATTATAGCTTGAAATACTATTGACGGCACTACATTCGATTTTTACGGTTTTTGGTATAATTGCTCGGATAAAACGGATTTTCATTTTTCTTCCGCTGCCTTAATTTTTCTCTCGGGAAAATTTGTATGCCAATGTCCGTTACGAAATTCGAGAGCGCAGAAAACCGTAGAGATTCGGTGCGTCGCATTAAATATAAAAATCTTTTATACTGACGATTGTAAAAATATTTTGTTTACGTACGGTCGCGGACGATACGTACGCGCGCTTTTGCAAAGTGAAATTTTTACGGGAGGCATCATGGCAATTCAGTTATCGGATCAGCTTACGTTTATTAAGTTATTGCGTTTTACGATTCCTACCATAGTCATGTTGATTTTTACATCTATCTACAATGTTGTTGACGGATTTTTTGTTTCAAACTACGTCGGAAAAGCGGCGTTCAGTGCGGTCAATTTTATTATGCCTTTCCTGCTGATGCTCGGAGCTATCGGATTTATGTTCGGAACGGGAGGAAGCGCGCTCATCGCCAAGACGATGGGGGAAGGCGACACGGAAAAACCTAACCGCATTTTCTCGCTTATCGTATATGTTTCCGTTTTGTTCGGTATCGTCATTGCGATGTTAGGCTTTATCCTTTTGCGATCGCTTACTGCGGCTCTGGGCGCGAAAAACGAACTTTTGGAAAATAGCATCAAGTACGGAAGAATTATAAAAGGTTCAATTTCGAGTTTTCTAAAACTCGAAATTTTCCATCAGTTTCGCG